>NZ_JBUYWT010000005.1:0-289163 GCF_055264925.1 Bradyrhizobium sp. KZN70725 | reverse complement strand
TGGTCGTCGCGCAATGCATAGCGTCGCATCGGCCGGCCCCTCCAAAAGCCGACCACCCATGAATCACTTATCCCCTGATTTGGGAATCCCTCAACTGAAGACAGGCTCTAGCGCACCGGCTCCTTGACCTCTTCTTCCGTCGTGACCGCTTGCGACGGTCCGGTTGCGCGCACCATCAGGAACGTCCCCGAGAACCTTGTGCCGCGGATGCTCCAGCGGCCGTCGATCTCGGTCGCGTCGGCATTGACCGCGCCTTCATAGTGCACGGTGTCGTAGCCGTAGCCAGGCGGCTCGTAACGTTTGACGAACGTAACAGCGCTGCCGGAGCGCTGGCCCGCAAGCGATGCATTGTGCGTGCTGATCGGACAGCCCGGCATCACGCAGGGTTCGGTCACGCTGCCGCCGAGCGCGCCGCCGGCGTCGATCAGCGTCGCCAGGAACGTGACCATGCCGCTCGGCTGAACATAGCTGCCGTCCCAGACGCCGGTGAGATTGTCGGTCATGTCGCTTGCCCGGATTGCGCTTGGCGAAATTGCAGTGATCGATGTGGTGCACGCAGCGCCTCAACGCAAGTCGTGCCCGATCGCGCGGTTGCTTGCAGGTGCAAAAGGGTCTGTAATCCGCTCAAACAGATCAAGAAGAATTCGGGAGCGGACATGACAGGAGAGGCGAAAACCCACTTTGAGGTGATCGTGGTCGGCGCCGGCGTCGCGGGCATCTACCAGATCAAGCGGCTGGCCGATCTCGGCATCGACGCCACCGTGCTCGAAGCCGCGCCCGATCTCGGCGGCACCTGGTACTGGAACCGCTATCCGGGCTGCCGCTTCGATTCCGAGAGCTACACCTATGGCTTCTCATTCTCGCGCGAGCTGCTCGACGAGTGGCACTGGAAGGAGCGCTTCTCCGGCCAGCCCGAGAATCTGCGTTACCTCAACTACGTCGCCGACAAGTTCGACCTGCGCAAGTACATGCAGTTCAATTGCAAGGTCGATATCATGCAGTTCGACGAGACGCGCGACCTCTGGCAATTGAGGATCAGTGACGGCCGCGAACTGACCTGCCGCTTCGTGGTGCTCGCGATCGGGCTGTTGTCGGCGCCGACCATGCCGCGCGTGCCTGGCATCGATGACTTCAAGGGCCGCTCGTTCCACACCTATTACTGGCCGCACGAGCCGGTCGATCTTGCCGGCAAGAAAGTTGCGGTGATCGGCACCGGCGCCACCGGCATCCAGCTGATCGGCGAGATCGCAGACAAGGTCGGCGAGCTCACGGTGTTTCAGCGCCGGCCGAACTGGAGCGCGCCGCTCAACAACTCAGCGATCTCCGACGAGGAGATGGCCGACATCCGCGCCCGCTATGACGAGATCTTCGCTGCCTGCGCGCTGACGCCGGGCAGTTTTGTCCATGGCCCCGACAAGCGCGGCTTCTACGAGGTGAGCCGCGCGGAGCGGCTCAAGCTGTGGGACAGGCTCTACGACGAGCCCGGCTTCGGCATCTGGCTCGCGAACTTCCGCGAGATTTTTATGGATGAAGCCGCCAATGCGGAGCTCTCGGAATACATCGCGGGCCGCATCCGCCAGCGCGTGAACGATCCTGATGTCGCCGAGAAGCTGATCCCGCGGGATCACGGTTTTGGCGTGCAGCGGCTGCCGCTGGAGACCCGATATTTCGAGGCGTACAATCGCGACAATGTGCAGCTCGTCGACCTCAGCGAGACGCCGCTGGTGCGCGTCACCGAGAGCGGCCTGCGCACCACGGCGCGCGACTACGACTTCGACATCATCGTCTACGCCACCGGCTTCGACGCCATCACCGGCGCCTACGACCTGATAGATATCCGCGGCATTGGCGGGGAGCGCCTCGCCGACAAGTGGAAGCACGCGCCATCGACCTTCCTCGGCATGCTCGTCCACGGCTTCCCGAACCTGTTGATGCCGACCGGCCCGCAAAGCGCCTCTGCATCCACGAACTTCCCGCGCGGCATCGAGAACGGCGTCAACTGGTGCACCAACCTGCTTCAATACATGTGGGACCGCGGCCTGACCCGCGCCGACGCCACGCTCGAAGCGCAGCAGCGCTGGACCGCGCATGTCGTCAAGATGTACGAGATCATGCTGATGCGCAAAGCCAAGTCGTGGTTCACCGGCTACAACTCCAACGTCGCCGGCCACGAGGAGGGGACGGTCCGCTACTTCGTCTACAACGGCGGCACGCCGAAGTTCTTGGGGATCATCAACGGGGTTGCGGAGAAAGGGTATCAGGAGATTGCGTTTGGTGCGGGGGCGCGGGGCGGTGTGCAAGCAGCTGTCGGGGCGACGGCGTAGGATTCAGGAATAGTCCGGTAGCCCGCATGAGCGCAGCGATATGCGGGACAGGTAAACCCCGGATATCGCTTCGCTCATCCGGGCTACTTGCTCAAGCCGTCGCCGCCGAATGTCACATCGAGCAGCGAACATACGGCGTCTCGATGGGCACCGGTGCCTTGGAGCTGAGTATGATCTTGTTCTCTCCGGAGAGTGTTATGTCGAATGACACGTCCGAAACCGCGACGCCGTCCGAGCACGCCGCAATCACGCGAACATTCTGCCCGTCATCATGCAGCGATTTGACGGTGCATTTTTGAAACGTGCCGGTGATTTGCTTGCCCTGGACGATCAAGCCTCCCGCGTTGAGATCGGCATCTTTCTTGAACGCGAGCTTGTTGTTCTCCTTGGTGAAGACCTGGTTGCAAGCCGAGGCGTCGATCGTCCAGGCTCCGCTCAAATCCGCAGCCTGTGTCGAGGCCGCTTGCGCAACGAGAAGTACGAATAGCACAGCGTTGAAGGTTCTCATGAAACTCCCCAATCAAATGGTCACAGGGGTAATATCCCTGACCCGACCTTCATCGCTTTCGAGCGTCATAGCAAGCGATGAGATAGCGGATTTTTCGTTGATCCAAGTCAAGGGTTCTGCGGAGCGCCTGGTGTGGACCTGGGCCGGTTGCTGTCGTGACCGGCCCTCCACAAGCCGAACACACGCACTAAATCATAAGTGAATGATCCAGACGCAAAAAGGCCGGGCTTTCACCCGGCCTTTCGTTTTTGGATGGATGCCCGGGGCGTCCCGCGCGAAGACGCGCTCCGCGCTGTTGCCCGGGCATGACGAGCGGTGAGGGTCAGAACACCCTGTTGCTCTCCTTCACCTTCTCCGCGTCCAGATACACGTCGCTTCCCATCTCCTTGAACTTGGCGCTCATCTGCGCCATGCCCTGCTCCTTGTCGTTGAGCGTCGCTGCGTAGTCGCGGACGTCCTGGGTGATCTTCATCGAGCAGAATTTCGGGCCGCACATCGAGCAGAAATGCGCGACCTTGTGGGCTTCCTTCGGCAGGGTCTCGTCGTGGAAGTTCTTCGCGGTGTCCGGATCGAGGCCGAGGTTGAACTGGTCCTCCCAGCGGAAGTCGAACCGGGCACGGCTGAGCGCATCGTCGCGCAGCTGCGCGGCCGGATGGCCCTTGGCCAGATCAGCGGCGTGGGCCGCGATCTTGTAGGTGATGACGCCGGTCTTGACGTCGTTGCGATCCGGGAGACCCAGATGCTCCTTCGGCGTGACGTAGCACAGCATCGCGCAGCCGAACCAGCCGATCATCGCAGCGCCAATGCCCGAGGTGATGTGGTCGTAGCCCGGCGCGATGTCGGTCGTCAGCGGCCCGAGGGTGTAGAACGGCGCCTCGCCGCACTCCTTGAGCTGCTTGTCCATGTTGATCTTGATCTTGTGCATCGGCACGTGGCCGGGGCCCTCGATCATGACCTGGCAGCCCTTGTCCCACGCGATCTTCGTCAGTTCGCCGAGCGTCTCGAGCTCGGCAAACTGCGCGCGGTCGTTGGCGTCCGCAATCGAGCCGGGGCGCAGACCGTCGCCGAGCGAGAACGAGACGTCATACTTGCGCATGAGGTCGCAGATCTCGTCGAAATGGGTGTAGAGGAAGCTCTCCTTGTGATGCGCAAGGCACCACTTCGCCATGATCGAGCCGCCGCGCGACACGATGCCGGTGACGCGGTTGGCGGTGAGATGGATGTAGGGCAGCCGCACGCCGGCGTGGATCGTGAAATAGTCGACGCCCTGTTCGCACTGCTCGATCAGGGTGTCCTTGTAGAGCTCCCAGGTCAGCTTGACCGGATCACCGTCGCACTTCTCCAGCGCCTGGTAGATCGGCACGGTGCCGATCGGCACCGGCGAGTTGCGCAAAATCCATTCGCGGGTGGTGTGGATGTTGCGCCCCGTCGAGAGGTCCATCACGGTGTCGGCGCCCCAGCGGATCGCCCACACCATCTTGTCGACCTCTTCCTCGACCGACGAGGTCACCGCCGAGTTGCCGATATTGGCGTTGATCTTGGTCAGGAAGTTGCGGCCGATGATCATCGGCTCGAGCTCGGCATGGTTGATGTTGGAGGGAATGATGGCGCGGCCGCGCGCGATCTCGTCGCGGACGAATTCCGGGGTGATGAAGGCCGGCACCGCAGCGCCGAAGCTCTCGCCGTCGGCGAGCGCGGCTTCGGCGCGCTCGAGCTGTTGCTTGCGGCCGAGATTCTCGCGCTCGGCGACGTAGATCATCTCCTTGGTGATGATGCCGGCGCGGGCGAATTCGAGCTGCGTGATCTTGTGGCCGTCGAGGCTGCGCAGCGGCCTGTGGTGCGCGGTGAACGCCTTGGCGGCGTGCGCGGCGCCGACATTGCCGTTGTCCTCCGGCTTGATGGTGCGACCCTCATATTCCTCGACGCCGCCGCGCTCCTTGACCCAGGCGAGCCGATTGCGCGGCAGGCCGGCATTGACGTCGATCGTCACGTTCGGGTCGGTGTAGGGGCCAGAGGTGTCGTAGACGGGCAAATTCGGCTCGCCGGCGCCCTCCGACAGCATGATCTCGCGCAGCGGCACGCGCAGATCGGACGCGGCCTCCGGCGTCGCAAAGATCTTGCGTGAGGCGGGCAGCGCGCCGGTGGTGACGGCGGGACGGGTGGTGTCGGGATTGGAGCGGATGTTCATGAGGGATCCTCCTTAATCTTGTCGTCATTCCGGACGGTCCGTTAGGACCGATCCGGAATCTCGAGGTGGTGGCGCGAGATTCCGGGTTCACGCTTCGCGTGCCCCGGAATGACGCTGGTGAGAGTTACGTGCATCACGCGGCCTCCGCGCTGAGGCCGAGCCATTGTCTGACCCGCGCGTCGGGGTCGGGGTTCTGGGTGACGTCACTGACGACGGCGATCGAATCGGCGCCGGCGGCGAAGATCTCGGCGGCGTGCTCGAACTTGATGCCGCCGATCGCGACAAGGGGGATCGAGCCGATCCGCTTCTTCCACTCGGTGATCTTCGGAATGCCCTGCGGCTCGAACCGCATCGATTTGAGCGTGGTGAAGAAGATCGGGCCGAGCGCGACATAGTCGGGCTTGGCGGCGAGCGCGGTGGCGAGCTCGGCGTCGTCATGGGTGGAGATGCCGAGCGTCAGCTTCGCTTTGCGGATCTCGCCGAGGTCGGCCTCGGCGAGGTCTTCCTGCCCGAGATGCAGATGCTCGGCGCCGGCGACGATCGCCGCGCGCCAATAGTCGTTGACCACGAGCTTGGTCGGCGTGCCCTTGGTCACTGTGAGCGCATCGCTGACGATCTGCAGCGCCCCGGCATCGTCGAGCTCCTTGGCGCGCAGCTGGATGGTGCCGACGCCGAGTTTTGTCAGTCGCTCGACCCATTTGATGCTGTCGACGACGGGATAGAACGGATCAGGATACGGCATGCCAGAACGGGGTCCCAACGACAGGGGTGGAGGGGGAGGCGAAGTCGCGGGCTTCCATCAGCCCGGCTTCGTAAGCGGTGCGGCCGGCCTCGACGCCGAGGCGGAAGGCATTGGCCATCGCAACGGGATCGGCGGCTTTGGCGACCGCCGTGTTGAGCAGCACGGCGTCATAGCCGAGCTCGAGCGCCTCGGCGGCATGCGAAGGCGCCCCTAAGCCGGCGTCGACCACCAGCGTGATGCCGGGCAGGCGGTCGCGCAACAGCTTCAGCGCGTCGCGGTTGGTGATGCCCTTGGCGCTGCCGATCGGTGCTGCCCACGGCATCACCACCTTGCAGCCGGCGTCGACCAGCCGCGAGGCGACCGAGAAATCCTCGGTGCAATAGGGGAAGACTTCAAAACCGTCCTTGATCAGGATGCCGGCCGCCTCGACCAGGCCGACCACATCGGGCTGCAGCGTGTCGTTGTCGGCGATCACCTCGAGCTTGATCCACGGCGTGCCGAACAATTCGCGCGCGAGCTTTGCGGTGGTCACCGCTTCCTTGACGCTGCGGCAGCCCGCGGTGTTCGGCAGCACGGTGACGCCGAGCTCGCGGATCAGCGACCAGAACGCATCGCCGGTCTTGCCACCCGCCGCCTCGCGCCGCAGCGACACCGTGACGATGCTGGCGCCCGAGGCGCGGATCGCATTCTGCATGATCGCAGGCGAGGGATACAGCGCCGTGCCGATCAGCAGGCGGGACGGGAAGGATTTGCCGTAGAAGGTGACCATGATCCGTGGTGTCTCCTCAAATCACGCCGTCGTCCCGGCGAAGGCCGGGACCCATACGCCGCGGCCCTTCAAGAGGGCACGCGGGGCGTCGTTCGTTCCGCCAATAGCCGGTCGTGGTTATGGGTCCCGGCTCCGTGCGCAAGCGCGCACTCGGCCGGGACGACATGGGGAGGGAGTGTGCGAACAAACTCACATCACCCTCCCTGCCGCGGCGTGATGATCTCGATCTCGTCGCCGGCTTTCAACGCGGTGTCGGCCCAGCGGCTCTTCGGCACCACGTCGTAGTTCAGCGCGATCGCGAAATGCGTGCCCTCGTAGTCGAGCTCGGCCAGCAGCGCATCGACACTGGAGGCCACGATCTCCCGCTGCTCGCCGTTGACGATCACGCGCATTGCATCACCTCATTGTCGATTTCGCCGCGCGCGAGATAGGCGAGCGTCAGCTCCGCCAGCGCCGGCGCGAGCAGGAAGCCATGACGGTAGAGTCCGTTCACCGTGATGCGTTCCTGCTCGATCCTGATTTTCGGCAGATTGTCGGGAAATGCAGGGCGCAGGCCGGCGCCGAATTCGACGATGCGCGCCTCGGCGAATGCCGGATGCACGACATAGGCGGCCCCTAACAGCTCCAGCGCCGAGCGCACGCTGACGCCGTTGTCCTCGGCCTCGATCGAGGTCGCGCCCAGCATGAAGCGGCCGTCGCCGCGCGGGATCACATAAAGCGGCCAGCGCGGATGGATCAGCCGCACCGGGCGCGCCAGTTCGACCTCGGAGGTCTCGATGATGATCATCTCGCCCTTGACGCCGCGCAAGCTCGGCTCGCGGTCGCGCGCGGCAAGGCCGCGGCAGTCGATCACGACGCCGTCGAGATCGGCTGCCTCGGCGTCGCTGCCGAACTTGATGGCGCCGCCGGCCTTGCCGATCGCGGCATGCAGCCGCGGCAGCACGCGGCGCGGCTCGACATGGCCCTCGTCGGGATAGAACAGGGCGTCACGGAAACGGCCCTCGAGCGACGGCTCGAGCGCGCGAACGCCCTCGGCGTCGATCCGGCGATGGCCGGTGGTGAGGCGGGCAAAGCGCTCGAAATCGGCGCGGTCGCGCGGATGCGCCACCACCAGCGAGCCGTTGAACGGGGTTTCCGGAACATGCTGCCGCCAGAGCTCGAGCGAGCGGATGCCGAGCCGGGAGATCACCGGCTCGGAGGCCTCCGCCTCGCACCAGGGCGCGAGCATCCCGCCGGCCCAGTGGCTTGTGGATTCCGTCATCGCGGCGTCACTGCGCTCATGCAGGGTGACGGCACGTCCGGCCTCTGCGAGCAAGAGCGCATGCCAGGCGCCGGCTATGCCGGCGCCGATGATGGAGACGGGGGAATCCCCCCGCGGTCTTGACGTCTGATACATCCCTGTCCCTTCGCCGGCATGACCCGGATCAGGTTCAAAGGGTCACCGCGGTCCCGGACTATTCGCCTACTGGCTAGCCCAAGCTTGCGGTATCTCAGCTCCTCCTTCGGAGCACCCCTCGGAACGCCCCTAATGTAGGCGGATGGGCTCGTGTGTCAACTTGTATGCCAGACGCGTTGACAGGCGGTGTCGAGGATGGCCGGCACGCGCCGTGGGGCTGCGCGGATACGATCGGCGCTATTTTTCGGCCTGTTCCGGCTTCGGCTCGGCGGTATCGGCCGTCATTTGCTCCGACTTGGCGAATTCCTTCGGCGGTGCACCCGCGCCGCCATGCTTCGCTTCCTTCAGGTGATCCCCGCGCTGGCGCTTTGCGACGTAGTAATACCCGCCCGCGAAATAACGCACGGCTCGATCGTGATTGCCATCGGCGGCGCGATAGGCGCCGGCGAGGTATTTGATGCCGTATTTGAGGTTGGTCTGGGGATCGCGCAGACCCTCGGCGGTACCGGTGTAGCCGAGGCCGCGTGCAGTGCCGAGCTTGATCTGCATCAGCCCGATGGTGCCGCCGCGTCCGATCAGCTGCGGATGGTACTTGCTCTCGCGCACGATGACGCGATGCACCAGCTCTTCCGGTACGAGGTTGGCCTGGGCCTCGGCCGCCACCATCGCCTCATATTGCGCGCGCGATTGCGCCTGCGCGCTCGCGCAGGACGCCAGCACCGCGATTGCGGCAAGGCAGCCAAGGGCTTGTACGGTCTTCATCTCAATCGCTCGGGCTTTCAGATGCGCGTCGGTTCTGCGGTCTCATTGGTACGGCTAGCGGGCAGGAATGTGGCAAAACCTTCGCATCAGCGAACGTTAATGCATCCGTGATTGTCCGGTCATGGGGTGAAGGGACCACGCGATTGCAATACGGATGCTTCAAATTGTTTGCTTCAATCGTCTCAGCCAAAAATTGTCTTGGCCTGCAATTTCCTTCTAATTTTTCTGACTAATTTTGCCGCACGCTATCCACAGCAGTTTGTCGTGCAAACGAATCAATGAAGGTCTAGACTTCGTCCACGGCAGAGTGCGCGATCGTTCAGTCAGCAGCTCTGTCCAAGCACGCAAGAAACAACATTCGGGAGATGCGCCATGGTCCGTCAGGACACCGGCTATATGCCTCGCGAAAATCCCTGCGCGCAATGCGGTAAGCCGATCGCCCGCCCTGATTGGGTGGAGCACAGCGAAGGCCGCTCGTCGTTCTTGTGGAATTGCCGCGCCTGCAATTACCGCTTCGAGGCCATCGCGATCTACGAGGAAGCGGAGCTCATTACGCCGCTCGCCGCCTGACGTCTCCTCATCGCATCAGCTTCGCCTGATCAGGCCGCGGATTTCTGCCGCTGCAATTGCTGTTGCCGCGCCGGCAATTCGATCCGGACCACGAGCCCGTGCGGCTTGCGATCGTGCAGCGACAGCGTGCCGGCATGCGCGAGCACGATGGCGTTGGCGATCGACAGTCCAAGGCCGAAGCCTTCGGCCTCATCCATGTTGCGTGCCTGGTCGCCGCGCACGAACGGCTCCAGCACGCTCGCCTTGTGCGCATCCGAGATGCCGGGCCCGTCATCCTCGATGTCGACGACGAGGCGGTCGGGCTTGACGTCGAGGCGGACGGCAACTTCGCCGCCGAACCGCACGGCATTCTCCACCAGATTGGTGATGCAGCGATGCAGGTCGGCCGGCCGCGCGGTCGCCATCGCGTGCTGCGGGCCCGTGTAACTGACCTTGTGTCCCATGTCGGCGAACTGATCGGTGACGAGGTGCAGCGTGCTCGCGATGTCGACCAGCGTCATCTCCTCGAGCTTGCGGTCGTTGCGCAGGAACGACAGCACCGATTCCAGCATCGAGCGCATCTGGTCGAGGTCGCGCAGCATGCGGTGGCGGTGGGTCTCGTCCTCGATGAATTCGGCGCGCAGCCGCATCCGCGTGATCGGCGTGCGCAGGTCATGGCTGATCGCGGCCAGCATCTTGGTGCGATCGTCGATCAATGCGGTGATGCGCTCGCGCATCCGGTTCAGCGCCCGGGCCAGCGAACGGATCTCCTCCGGACCGCGCTCGGGCAGCGGCGCGGCGGCGCCGTTCAGGCTGAAGGTCTCGGCGGCCTTGACGAAGGACGACAGCGGCGCGGTCAGCGCCCATGCCGCCCACAGGCCGAGCAGGGTGACGCTGATGACGGCGAACAGCACCGTCATCATCCACGGTCCACCCCAGAACGGCCGCATGTGCTGATCCGGCATCAGGTTGGCGGCGAACATGGCGCCGTCGGGCAGGCGGATCGCGACGCGGCGAATTTCGCCGTCATGTGGCGTGCTGCCAGCTTCGCGCGGCAGCAGGAAGATGCGATAGCCGGCGCCGAGCCGGCGCAGCGCGTGCAGGCTCGGCGTGTCGGTTTCGGTGAGCGCGCCGGCATCGGAAGGCAGGTCGCCGATCGCAAGTTGCGGGAAAGCACGGGCGACGTCGGCCAGGAGCCGCGGCCGCTCCGACGCCGGGGCATGCCCGAGCAGCTGCGCGGCGGCGGCGAGCTGGGTGTGCCAGCGGTCCGACGGCTCCACCCGATCAGGGCGATGGATCAGGAAGGTGGCGGTGATGATCAAGTGCAGCGCGACGATCGAAACGACGACCAGCGCCGCCATCTGGGCGCCGATCCCCCGCAGACTCAGCACGCGCAGCAGCTTCATGGTCAATTGTTCGTGGCGGCAACCGCCTCCACCCTCGGCGTGAACACATAGCCGCCGGAACGCACCGTCTTGATCATGGTGGCTTCCTGCGGATCGGGCTCGATCTTGCGGCGGATGCGGCTGACCAGCACGTCGATCGAACGTTCGAACGAGCCGGCGCTGCGGCCCTGGGTCAGGTCGAGCAGGCTGTCGCGCGACAGCACGCGGCCGGGCCGCTCGCAGAAGGTGCGCAGCAGGTCGAACTCGGCGCTGGTCATGGCGACGCGCGCGCCTTCGGGGTTGCGCAGCTCGCGCAGGCGGATGTCGATACGCCAGCCGAGGAAGGTCAGCGTGGTCGCGCCCTCGATCGCGCTGGCGTTGCGCGCGGCGGCCTGCCGGCGCAGCACCGCGTTGATCCGCGCCAGCAGCTCGCGCGGGTTGAACGGCTTTGCCAGGTAATCGTCGGCGCCCATCTCGAGGCCGAGGATGCGGTCGACGTCCTCGCCGCGCGCGGTCAGCATGATGATCGGCGTCTGCGATTCCGCCCGCACCTTGCGGCACAGGCTGAGGCCGTCCTCGCCGGGCAGCATGACGTCGAGCACCAGGAGATCCACGCGGTGGTCGGTCATCGCCTTGGCCATCTCGCGGCCGTCAGAGGCGGTCGTGACATGACAAGAATTGGTACGGAGATATTTTGCGATAAGCGACCGCGTCTCGCGGTCGTCCTCGACGACAAGGATATTGGGCGCAGCCTGGGTCATACCGATCTTTTGTCCGTGATTCGGGGAAAGCGGCTCAGGAATTTTGTTTCAGTATGTGTCTGAAATCTTGCCCGGCTATCCGGGTTAACAGGTCGGCCGCAGGCAGAAAAGTTATCGTTCTGTCATCAATCCTGATGCCCTGAAATGCGGGCAGAACCCTCTGGCCCCTGGTCGTTATGGCGGCCGGAGAAGGGGAAGGGCGGCTGTCATATCCGGGGGCGGAACCCGTTACCCCGGCGACGCGTTATTTCTCTTTCGGGTCAAGGAGGGTGAGATGGCTGTCGAGGTCGAGACCAGGCCGCATCAGCTCATTGCAAGCGACCGGGTCGAGGGGACGGCGGTGCGCCGGGCCAATGGCGACATGATCGGCCATATCGAGCGGCTGATGATCGACAAGATCTCCGGCAAGGTATCGTACGCGGTGTTGAGCTTCGGCGGCTTCCTGGGCATTGGAACCAATTTGATCCCGCTGCCCTGGGGCCGGCTGCACTACAACCCGAAGTTCGAGGCCTATGAGCTCGACATCGAGGACGAGGAGCTGAAGCGCGCGCCGTCGTTCCGTGCCGACAAGGATTTCGATTGGGGCGATCGCTCGCAGGAAGTCGAGCTGCATCGCTTCTACGGCGTGCCGCCCTATTGGGGCGGCTTCTGATCGCGCGGCAACATGCGCGCATGACGACGCTCGCCGATCGATGATGCGGTCGCTGGGACGAGCGCGCGGCTTGTGCAGCGCGGTTCGCCGGGACGACTTAGTGAGCCAAACATCGTCACATCATGGACTGCGCGTCCGGCGCAGTCGTGAGGCTCAACCGCAAGCTCACTTGAGAGATCACGATACCTTTCGTCAAGCGGCGCAGCGTTTCCGTGCGCTGAAAGGTCCTCACCCCCGTTCCTCGGCATTTAAGCGGCTTTTGAGCGCAGGTCCGTTAGGAACGGTTGCGAAGATGACGGGTTTTCCCAGCATCGATTTTGCGAGAGGAGAGCCATCAATGTTGGTCAAATCCATCATCGCCGGCCTCGCCGGCACCGCGCTGCTTGCAACCGTCGCCGTTGCGCAGACGCCAACCGATAAGGGCGACAAGATGTCTCCTGCGGCGTCGACGTCAGCCACGTCGCCGGATTCGTTCAAGGGCAACTGGCGCGCGTCGAAGGTCGTCGGCCTCAGCGTGTACAACGATGCCAATGAAAGCGTCGGCTCGATCAATGATCTGCTGATGGAGAAGGGCGGTACAATCAAGGCGGTCGTGATCGGCGTCGGCGGCTTCCTTGGCGTCGGCGAGCACTTGGTCGCGGTCCCGATCGACAAGGTGAAGTTCGTGAACGAGCCGATCGCCTATACCGGCGCCTCGAACACCGGCGCCGGCAGCACCAGCAAGACGACCACCACGGGCGCGGCCCCTGCGGCGGCGACGTCGAAGCCGAATCCCTGGTATCCGGATCACGCCGTGTTCAATGCGAGCAAGGATGAGCTGAAGGCGATGCCGGAATTCAAGTATTCGACCGACTAACGCATCGCGTCACCTGCAAGAGAAGAGCGCGTCCGGTTGCTGCCGGGCGCGCTTTTTTGCTGGCCGGATGGATAAAATTTGGGAAGAGTGTAGGGAGTAGGTCAGGCGATCCAATTCGGACAGCGCGTTGCAATCATCATCAACCCTCACGTGATCATTCGTCAAATGGCTGAAGAACCTGATGAATGACAGGGACCGCGATAGCGGCGATCCAGCGGTAACCCGGATTCGCGGCCGCTACCCGCAATACACGCGGCGCCGGTTGCAAGGCTTTGCGGAGCGGCTGCAACAGAAGATTCATGCCGACCGCGTGCCGGTCACTTCGCTCGCGCTTGCCGGTCCCACCGAGCGGATCAGCCTCGAGGAGGCGCTCAAGCTCGATTATCGGCCGGTCCCGTTGGGCGAGACGCTGGGACCGCTATGGGCGACTTATTGGGTGCAGGTCGTGGCCGAGGTGCCGCGGGCCTGGGCCGGCACGCGCGTGGATCTGTATTGGGACAGCCGCTCGGAAGCGCTGCTTTGGCTCAACGGACGTTCCTCGCAGGGTCTCAATCCCGGCCGCCACACCGCGCCGCTCGTTCAGTCGGCGAGCGGCGGGGAGACGATCAGCTTCCATGTGGAGGTGGCCTGCAACGGCCTGTTCGGTGCGTCCTGGAGCGATCCGCAGGCCTACGCGCTGGTCGCCTGCGAGCTGCGCTGCTTCGATTCCGAGGCCACGGCATTCTATTTCGACTACGAGGTGCTGCGCCAGCTCGAGGCTGACCGCGATCCCACGACAAAGTCGAGGTCATACGGCGCTGTCGGAGAGACGGCGCAGCCGGCGCTGGATCGGACCTGGGCGGGGCGCCTGCTGCACGATCTCAACCGTATCTGCAACATCACCGATCCCGACGATCGCGCGACATGGCCGGCGGCGCGGGCGATCCTCGACGGCCTGCTCGCGGCACGAAACGGCAGCATCACCCACGAGATGTCGGCGATCGGCCACGCCCATCTCGACACGGCATGGCTGTGGCCGCTGGCGGAAACCCGGCGCAAGGCGCAACGCAGCTTCTCCACGGCGGTGGCGCTGATGGAGCGCTATCCCGATTTCAAGTTCGCCTGCTCGCAGGCCTATCAGTACGCCGTCATCGAGCAGAATGACCCTGACCTGTTCGCCCGAATTCGCGCCAAGGCCGCCGCCGGCCAATGGATTCCGGTCGGCGGCAGCTGGATCGAGCCGGACTGCAATCTGCCGTGGGGCGAGTCGATCTGCCGTCAGTTCCTCTATGGTCAGCGCTATTTCGAGCAAACGTTCGGCGCGCGCTCCAGCGTGTTCTGGAATCCCGACGTGTTCGGCTACGACGCCCAGCTGCCGCAGCTGATGCAGTCCGCGGGGATGTCGCGCTTCCTGACCCAGAAGCTGTCGTGGAACAAGTTCACCTCACCGCCGCATCACAGCTTCCATTGGCGCGGACTGGATGGCAGCACGGTGCTGGCGCATTTCCCCCCGGCGGACACCTACAACGGATCGGCGCAGGTCGCGGAGCTCCGCTATCACGCCGCCAATTACAAGGACGCCGACCGTTCGTCCGACGCACTCTATCTGTTCGGCTATGGCGACGGCGGCGGCGGTGCCGACGAGACGATGCAGCGCGCAAGGGACTTGCAGGGGCTGCCGCGAATCCAGATTCGCTCCGTCGACGAGTTCTTCGACCGCCTGGCGATATCAGCGCCGGATCTGGCAACGATCGAAGGCGAGCTCTATCTCGAATATCATCGTGGCACCTACACCACGCAGGCCGAGACCAAGCGCCTCAACCGCGCTTGCGAGGCCGGCCTTCAGGCCCTCGAATTCGTGACCACGGTCGCGGCTGCCTGCCGGCAACCGGCACCGTCAGCACAGGAGATCGAAGCGCTGTGGCGCACGCTGCTGGTCAACCAGTTCCACGACATCATTCCCGGCAGCAGCATCCGCGAGGTCTATGAACGTGCGGAGGTCGAACTCGCTGGCGTGGCGGAGGAGGCCGGGCGTCGCACGCAAGCCGTGCTGGCGACACTGTGCGATCCCGAAGACGGCAATTGGACACCCGTCAACACGCTGGGCTGCGCGCGCGCCGAGGTCGCGTCCGACCCCGACGGCGAGCTTCGTCACATCGCCGCCGCGCCGTTTGCGGCGGGTGAAACGACGACGACCGACGATCGCGTTGTGGTCGCCGCCGATCTGGACGGCTTCGTGCTGTCGAACGCGCGGCTCGAAGTGCGCATTGATCGCAGCGGGCTCGTTCGGTCGCTGCTGCATGTTGCGACCGGCCGCGAGACCTTCGCATCGCCGGCAGCCCGGCTGCTGCTGCTCGATGACCGGCCGCTCGATTTCGAGGCATGGGATATCGATCCGTTCGCGCTGGAGACCGCGCGCGAGGTGACAGGAGATGTGAGCTGCGCCGTGCTGTCGGATGGCGGGCTGCGCGGCGAGATTCGTTTCGAGCGCGGGCTCGGACGCGCAAGCCGGCTCGTGCAGGTAATCCGCCTCGATGCCGGCGCCGATCATCTCGAATTCGAAACCACGGTCGATTGGCAGGAGCGCAAGACGGCGCTGAAGGTCATGTTCCCCGTCGCCTGCCGTGCATCGAACGCAACCTATGAAACCATGTTCGGCGCAACCGAGCGGCCGACCCATGCCAACGCGGATGCCGATGCGGCCAAGTACGAGGTGCCCGGGCATCGCTGGGCCGATCTCGCCGAGCCGGATTTCGGCGTGTCGCTGTTCAGCGACTGCCGTCACGGCTATTCGGCGTTCGGCAACCAGCTCGCGCTGACGCTGCTGCGCGGCTCCGAATTGCCTGATCCGCAGGCCGATATCGGGCGGCACCGGATGCGCTATGCGATCTATCCCCACCACGGCGACTGGCGCAGCGCGGACACGGTCGGGCGCGCCTTGCGGTTCGAGCGTCCGGTGCTGTGGACCAAAGGGCGCCCTGGCGCGCTGTTGCGACGATCGTTCCTGACCGCATCTCCGGCCAACGTGATCGTCGATACGATCAAGCCCGCCGAGGATGGAGACGGCTGGGTGGTGCGGCTTTACGAGAGCGCCGGCATTCGCACCGCCGCGGCGCTCGATTTCGGCGTCGACATCGCGTCGGTGTGGATCAGCAACACCCTGGAAGACCGCATCGAGGCCTTGCCGACCGAGGATCGGGGATGCCGCCTGGCGCTGCGTCCATTCCAGATCGCAACGCTGCGGGTCTTCCAGGCGTAATGCCTGCAGTGACTTTCGCTCCGGCTTGCGGGGTACGGCATGGCAGCCGCGGAATTCCGTCTGCGATGCGCGGAGAGACCGGATCGCATCGCTGGATGCGATCCGGTGTGGCGTGGCCGTCAGTTCGACTTCACCAGCGGACAGCCGCCCTTGTCGAGCGGGCGGAACGCCTCGTCGCCGGGCACGGTGGCGATCAGCTTGTAGAGGTCCCACTCGCCCTTGGATTCCTCGGGCTTCTTGACCTCGAACAGATACATGTCGTGCACCATGCGGCCGTCGATCCGGATATGGCCGTTCTTGGCGAAGAAGTCGTTGACCGGCGTGGCGCGCATCTGGGCCATCACCTTCGGCGCCTCGTCGGTGCCGATGGCCTCGATCGCCTTCAGGTAATGCATGGTCGCCGAATAGAGGCCGGCCTGGATCATGGTCGGCATATGGCCGACCTTCTCGTTGAAGCGCTTCGAGAAGGCGCGGGTCTCGTCGTTCATGTCCCAGTAGAAGGCGTCGGTGACGATCAGGCCCTGGGTCGCCTTGATGCCGAGCGAATGCGTGTCGGTGATCTCCTGCAGCAGCGCGATCATCTTCTGGCCGCCTTGGGTCAGGCCGAACTCGGAAGCCTGCTTCAGCGCGTTGGTGGTGTCGCCGCCGGCATTCGCCAGCGCCACGACCTTGGCCTTGGAGGCCTGCGCCTGCAGCAGGAAGGACGAGAAGTCCGACGAGTTGAGCGGATGACGCACGTCGCCCAGCACCTTGCCGCCGCTCTCCTTGACGACATTGGCGGCATCGCGTTCCAGCGCCATGCCGAAGGCGTAGTCGGCGGTGACGAAGAACCAAGTGTCCTCGCCGCGCTTGACCATCGCCTTGCCGGCGACGTTCGATAGCGCATAGGTGTCGTAGGTCCAGTGCACCGTGTTGGGCGAGCAGGCGGTGCCGGTGATATCGGAGGAGCCGCCGCCGGAATTGATGTGGATCTTGTTCTTCTCGCGCGTCAGCGCCGAGATCGGCAATGCGACCGACGAGGTCGGCACGTCGAGGATCGCGTCGACCTTGTCGTTGTCGTACCAGTTGCGTGCGATGTTGACGCCGACGTCGGGCTTGTTCTGGTGATCGGCTGCGATCACCTGCACCGGCTTGCTTTTCACCTTGCCGCCGTAATCGGCGACCGCCATCTCGACGGCGGCGACCGAGCCCTTGCCGGTGGCGTCCGCATAGAGGCTCGACATGTCGGTGAGCACGCCGATCTTGACGACGTCGTCGGAGATCTGGGCGTTCGCCGCGGTCGCTGAGACCGCGAGCGCGAGGCCGGCCGCCGCTGCGGCCAAGAGTGTTTTCATCGTGTTTTTCTCCCTGACTTTTTCGTTGAGGGTTGCTTCCACCGGGGCGTTCTAGCCGCTGCGACAAGCTGTCGCAAAGACGACTTTTTGAGCATGCGCGCGGCAAGTGTTCCCCCTCTCCCCCGCTCTTCGCGGGGAGAGGGTTGGGGTGAGGGGCCTTATCCACGGGTGGCGATTGTCGTGAGACCTGTACCCCCTCACCCGGATTGCTTCGCAATCCGACCTCTCCCCGCAAGCGGGGCGAGGTAAGAGAGCAATCCGCTCGGGCAGTGTCCTACAGCGCCGGTAACGCGGTGACGGCGGCCTTGATGGTGCCGTCGGTTTCCACGATCACCCGCAACGTCTTGGAATCGAAGTCGATCCCGGCCAGCCGGATGCTGTTGACCTCGGCGTCGACGCGGATGCCCTCCTCGTTCTTCTGCAGGTCGGCGATGGCGGCGGCGACCTTGCGCTGCGCGTTGGTCGCGAATGGCTTCAGGTCGACCACCAGCCGGTCGTTGAGGGTCTGCTGCATGTGCGGGATCGCCGCGCGTGCGGCGGCGCCGAGCAGGCCGAACGCGGCCTCGGATTCCACCGCCAGCTCGACGTCGGTCAGCCGCAGCGTCTGCGACGGCTGGTCGAGCCGCGGCCGGCCCCAGATGTGCACGGTCGCCTCGGCGCCCAGCCCGAACCAGCTGGCCTTCTCCTTGGCGTGCACCAGGAGCGAGATAAGAAGCCGGTCGCCGGAGGCGGCGATGCTCGCGCTCTTGACCGTCACGTCGACCGGACCGGAGCCGTCCTCGGGGAAGGTCTTGCCCTTGAGCTGCGCCTCGACCAGCTGGCTCAGCGTGGTGAAGGACAGGTCGACCGGCAGGCCGATCGCGACCTGGCTCGGCATCGGCGGCACGATCGAGAGTTTTTCGGGGAACGGGCAGTTCGGGGTGGTCTGCGCCTCCGTGATCCGCGTCTCGGCCTCGATCCCCATCGTCAGGATCAGCGAGGACGCATCGACTTTCGGCTGCGCGGCGATCGCGCGGGTCGGTCGCAGCTCGAGCCACATCGGCGGCATCGAGGTGGTGCCGCCGGTGCCTTGCAGCGGGATCGAGCGGCAGGCCTTGGCCCATTGCGTGCGGGCGTTGTTCTGGAACACCGGGTCGTTGTGCAATCGGGCCTCGACCACAGAAATCTGGTCGGCGACCGCCTTGTCGATGACAGGCTTGACCTGGGCCGGCACGCTGATGCGGACGCCGGCCGTCGACAGGCTGGTGTCGCCGAGATTGACCTGTGCCTGCAGGTTCGGCTCGATCCGCCAGGACGCGCCGAGCTTCGGCCGCGCGGTGAGGGTGACGTTGCCCTTGATCTCGGCGTTGGCGTTGATGTTCTTGATGTTCACGGCGCCGATCTGCTTGGCGACATTGCCGCCGAGCAGGCTGCCGAGCGCGTCGTTGACCGCACCGGTTGCCTTGGCGGACAACGCGCCGGTGACCTTGAGCGTGCCGTTGATCGGGGTGGTCAGCGTCAGCACGTCCTGCGCGCCGGTGGCCGCGATCGGCCCGCGCGATGCGGTCCAGCCGATGTCGGCATTTTGCAGGATTTGCTGGACCGGGTTGTCGGCCTTGCCGCCGAACGTCTTCGGCGCGCCGCGTTCGGCGGCGTCGCGGATCGCCGACAGCGCGACCGAGACCTGCGCCACGATCGTCGAGGAACGCGGCGCCTGCGGCAGCGGCGGCAGCTCTGCGAGCTTCGGCTTCTGCACGGTGACGCTCGGCGCGAGCCAGTCCATTGCCTTGAGGCTGATCACGAACGAGACCAGCACCACCGCGGTCCCGAGCGCTATCGTCCTTGGATGCATCGGTAGACGCATCATTCCCCCGGATGAAAATCAACTTGACGGCTTGTACAGGCCCCCCGACGAGGGCGCCAGTGTGGCGGGATCAAGCTGCTTCAGGGGCGAAGGCGTTAAGGTTGATGAACGCGACAACGGCCCCGGCATGAGAATGCCGGAGCCGTCGTCGAGGACGCCTTTGTTAAGGACGCCTTGGAAGGGCGAGACCTAGCGGACGGCCGAGCCGAGATCGGCGCGGCGGTCGGTCATCGGCAGCACGATCACCTTGGTGCCGACGCTGACCCGCGAATAGAGGTCGGAGACATCTGCGTTGGTCAGGCGCAGGCAACCGGAGGACACGCGGGTGCCGATCGTCTCCGGCGCGTTGGTGCCGTGGATGCGGTAGATGGTGCCGCCGAGATACATGGCGCGGGCGCCGAGCGGATTGCCGGGGCCGCCGGCCATGTGGCGCGGCAGATAGGGCTGGCGGGCGATCATTTCCGGCGGGGGCGTCCAATCCGGCCACTCCGCCTTCTTGGTGATGGTCTGGGTGCCCGACCAGGTGAAGCCGTCGCGGCCGATACCGATGCCGTAGCGCATGGCCTGGCCGTTGCCGAGCACGAGATAGAGATAGGTGTGCGGGGTGTCGATGATGATGGTGCCGGGCGCCTCGCGCGTCGGATAGGCGACGACCTGGCGGCGCAGGCGGGCGGGCAACTCGACCGAACGGTCTTCCTCCTGCGTCTGCGGCATCGACTGCACCGGCGGCTGCACGGCCTCGGTCGGCGGCGTCAGGATGAAGGGGAACATCGGCAGCGGAGCGGCCGCGGCGGAATTCGAAAAAGCGACGGTGCCAATCGCCAGCGCACCGAAGGCGGCGGCAGCGAGACGTGAGTTCAGCTTGATGGAATTGAACATTGTCGACCCCTGTTGTTTGCGCCCTGCGCGCCAGTTCCGGCGCGTCGTTGGGTCAAAGCAGTACAGGTGAGGCGTTTCAGGACGTTTGCACGAAATCGCCAAAATGGTTTCGTGCCGTTAGGGAATTGTTTCGTGCGTGTTTCGTCGCACGGTTAAGGCCGGGTTGCCGGGAAGGGGGTGTCCCGCCGCAAGACAGTCTTCCTGGCACGGTGCTTGCTGTCCCAGCGCATTGTTTCGGAATGGAGTGGAAATGATGCTGGGGCACACGATCGGCAGCATGCTGGATCGGCAGAAGGGCTTCGGCCCCGGGTTCGATTTTCTCCGTATCGCACTGGCGATTTCCGTCGTCGCCGCCCACGCGCCCTATGTCGCGAGCGGCAGTGGCGACGGCGAGCAGGCGTGGATCGCCTGGTTTCCGCACTACGCCATTCTCGTGATGTTTTTCGCGCTGAGCGGCTTTCTGATCGCGGCGAGCGGCCTGCGGCTCTCCCTAAAGGAATTTCTCACCAATCGCGGCATGCGGATCATTCCGGCGCTTGCGGTCGAGATCGTGCTGTCGGCACTGATCCTCGGGCCGATCTTCACCGCGCTGCCGCTGTCGGACTATTTCGCCAATTTCGGCACCTACAAATACTTCACCAACATCATCGGCCTCGTGAACTACGTCCTGCCCGGCGTGTTCAGCGGAAATCCCGCGCCGGAGGTCAACAGCTCGCTGTGGACGGTGCCGTTCGAATATGGCTGCTACGCGCTGATGACGGTGTTCATCCTGTTCGGCCTGTTGCGCAAGCCGCCGCTCATCGTGCTCGGTGCGCTCGTGCTGGTCGGCATCGGCCTTGCGCTCGTACTCGCCGGGCATGGCGCGCAACCCTCGCAACTGCCCGCCGGGGTCGCCGGCACGCTGCATGACAGGATCTTCAGCACGGCGCCGTTCCTCGGACGCGGCGCGAAGCTGCCGGTCGCGTTCATGCTCGGCATCGCGATCTATCTCTATCGTGACCGCATTCCCTACAACGGATGGCTTCTCGCCGCGTGCTGCGCGCTCTGCGCGGGCGCCGCGCTGCTCGGTCCGGCGGACTGGATGAGCCAGCCGGTGCTCAATCTGCTGATCGCCCCGGCGCTGGTCTATATCACCGCCTATCTCGGCGTTTCGAAGCTGCCGCGGCTGCCGCTGATTTCGCGCGGCGACTATTCCTACGGCATCTATCTCTACGGCTTTCCGGTGCAGCAGGTGGTGCGGGTATGGCTGCCGCACGCGCCCGTGATCGTTCAGTTCGCGATTGCGCTGCTGCTGATCACGCTGTTCGCCGCGTTCTCCTGGCACTGGATCGAGAAGCCGATCCTGAAGCTGCGCAGCCGCTTCTCCTTCGTGGCGCGCGAGCGCCTTGCGCCGGACGACGCGGCCGCGCCGCGCCAGGACATTGCGCCTCTTGCCGTTGCCGCGAGCGCCGTCCGCAGCAGGCACTCCTCCTGACGAGGAGCCAGCACCTTCGCCGTTCAGGAGCTGAGATATCCGGCCGATCCGTCCCACAGCAGCTTGGCCGCGGTGATGACCAGAATGGCGTAGCAGGCGCGGTACAGCGCGCGCTGGTCGAGACGTTCGTGCAGCCGCCATCCGGCCCAGACGCCGACCGGCACCGCCGGCACGCAAAGCGCCATCAGCATCCACAGGCTGCGCGACGGCGTGGCGAGCACGAGCCACGGGCCGGCCTTCAAGAGGTTGCCGACCGTGAAGAACAGGCTAGTGGTGCCGGCGTAGAGCGCCTTCGGCATGCCGAGCGGCAGCAGATAGATCGCAAGCGGCGGCCCGCCCGAATGGGCCACCATCGTGGTGACGCCGGAGGACAGGCCGGCGAACGTCGCCTTGAACGTCGAGCGCGGACGCGGCTTGATCTCGCCGCCGCCGAGAAGCCACAGCGCGGCGAACACCAGCGTCACCACGCCCATCACGATCTCGACGGCATGCCGGTCGAGATCGCGCAGCACGAAATAGCCGAGGCCGATGCCGACGACGAGCGCCGGCAGCAGCATCGCGAGGTCGATGCGCGACCACGTGCTCGGGCGCCAGAACCGCAGCGCGGTGACGTCCATGACGACGAACAATGGTGCCAGCAGCGCGCCCGCCGCGATCGGGTCCATCGCCAGCGACAGCAGCGGGATGCCGACGATGGCAAAACCGCCGCCGAACGCGCCCTTCATGAAGGCGATCAGGAAGACGCCGGCGAAGGCAACCGCGAGCACGAAAGGTCCGGGCAGGTCAGCGACGATGGACGTGATCATGGTGTCGTGCGAAGCGTTGTGGTCATGTACTCAACATGGCCACGCGCGCCTGCATGCGCAATCCAAACATTGCTCTCGGTGCACATTGCTCTCGGTGCAATTCGGCGTGCACGCGGCCTAGCCGGCGCGCATCCGCGGCAGGCCCGGCTTGTCGCCGTTGATCACGGCGCGGCGGTCGGAGACGGCGTGATGGAATTGCTCGAGCGTCAGCCCGATCACCGAGAGATCGCCTTCCTCGATCGCGCCGTCGTCGTAGCAGTCGAGCGCCTCGCGCAACAGGGCATCCGCGTCGCCCTGCATGGCGGCGAGCTGTTCCGGCGTCTCGGCGCCGCGCACCTGCGAGATCAGGGTCAGCAGATTGTCGCGATGGGTGATGTAGTGCTCGCGCTCGTCGCGCTTCACGTAGTGGCGCAGCCAGGCGCCGGCCGAGCCGAGGCCGGAGAGCAGCAGGATGCCGCCCCAGATGTAGTCGGAGTATTTTTCGAGGAAGGTGCGCTCGGTGCCGTCGATATAGGCGGCCGCGCCCTGATGCGCCGGCAGCGCGGCGTCCTTGTCGGTGTCGGGCTTCTCGATCTTTGCCGCCGCCGGCAGATCGCGCGCGACCTGGAGGCGCAGCGTGAACAGCTGCCGGTCGAGCGCGCCGACGGTCGCCTCGCTCAGCGCATGCTGCGCGATGATGAGGTGATTGACGCTGACGGTCTCGACCTTGTCCTCGGGCCGCGCCGGCGACGAGGAGAAGATGCTGCCGGCGATCTCCTCGGACTCATAGCGCGGATGCTTCTGCGCGATTGCCTCCGAGACATCGACCGGGAGGAAGACCGGCTCGCCGCGCGCCGCCGCCGTCGCCGTAATCGCTTCCGCCGTTATCTTGCTGTCGAGCGGGCCGACGGTCATGTAGGCATCGAGCGAGGGGTCGCGCGCGAGGTCGGCGATCTTGTTGACGGCGAACTGGCTGACCGCGACCTTGTCGGGGTTGACGCCGGACTCGGTCAGGATCACCCGCAGCAGCGTGACGTTGGCCTGGGTGCTGCCGACCACACCGACCTTGTGGCCGGCGAGATCGTCGATGCTCTTGATCTTCGCGGACCGCCGCTTGCCTTTGGCGCCCGAGGGCGCCCACAGCACGACGACATTCTTGCGCAGGATCGCAACCGACTCGGCGCTCGCGGGCAGATCGAGGTCGCCGCGCACCACCGCGAGGTCGACCTTGTTCGCCGTGAACAGTGCGATGCTCTCGGCGGAGCCCTGCGTCGTGACCGGCTTCAGCCGCACCGAGCTGCCGTCGTGCGTAAAGACCTGGGCGAAGCCCTGGATCAGCTTGACGTCCTCGCTGCCGGTCGGGCCGACCGCGATCGCGAGCGTCACCGGACGCAGCGCGTAATACAGCGCGCCGGCGGCGAGGCCGAACACAAGCATGCCGGCCGCAAGGATCAGCAGCGACGAGTTTCGCCGCCTGAGCCTGCGGCGCTTGGCGCCGGGATTTTCACTCTGCTCCGACATCTGGCTGTCACGTTACACGAAAAATCGGCCGTTTGCCGTGAAAAACAACCTAACATTTCGATGACGTCATACGTTTGAAACATCCATGTCAGAACGTCGTGCGAGCAGAATCAAGATTAACGATTTGGATCTCCTGCAATGCGCATACTCGTTGCGACCGATGCCTGGCATCCGCAAGTCAACGGCGTGGTCCGGACGCTGACGTCGCTTGCGCGCAGCGCAGCCGGGCTCGGCGCCGAGATCGAATTCCTCACTCCCGACGGTTTCCGCTCGGTCGGCGTGCCGACCTATCCTGGCCTGCGCGTGGCGCTGCCGAACCGCCGCGAGATCGCGCGCCGGATCGAGGAGGCCGCGCCCGAGGCGATCCACATCGCGACCGAAGGGCCGATCGGCTGGGCGGTGCGCGGCTATTGCCAGCGCAACAAGCTCGCCTTCACCACATCCTATACAACGCGCTTCCCGGAATATGTTTCGGTTCGCACCGGAATTCCCGACAGCGTCGGCTACGCGGTGCTGCGCCACTTCCACGCCGCCGGGTCGATGACGATGGTCGCGACCGACTCGCTGCGCAGCGAGCTCGCCGAGCGCGGCTTCCGCAGGCTCGGCTTCTGGACCCGCGGCGTCGACACCAGGATCTTCAATCCGGACCAGCCGGCGGTGCTCGATCTGCCGCGGCCGATCTTCATGACCATGGGCCGCGTCGCGGTGGAGAAGAATCTCGACGCCTTCCTGTCGCTGGACCTGCCGGGCTCCAAGGTCGTGGTCGGCGACGGCCCGCAAAGGGCGGCATTGGAACAGAAATATCCCGACGCGATTTTCCTCGGCGAGAAGAAGGGGCAGGATTTGACCTCGCACCTCGCCGCCGCCGACGTCTTCGTGTTCCCGAGCCTGACCGACACCTTCGGCGTCGTGCAGCTCGAGGCGCTGGCCTGCGGCACGCCGGTTGCGGCATTCCCGGTCACCGGCCCGAAGGACGTCATCGCCAACCATCCGATCGGCGCGATCGACAACGACCTGCGCAGCGCCTGCCTGCGCGCGCTGACGATGTCGCGCGCCGACTGCCGCAATTTTGCGTTGGAGCGTTCCTGGGAAAACAGTGCGCGTCAGTTCATCGGCAATCTGGCCACGCTGCAGCCGAGCCGCGCGCCGCGGCCCGCCCGCCGCGTTGCCGGCCGCAGCGCGGTTCCGAATTAACACCTCAATCGAACGAGAGACGAGAGACGATCTATGGCTGAAATCATCAAGCTGGGTGCCGACCGTTCCATGGACTTCGACCGCGACACGGTCGAGCAGGCCTATGACCGCTGGGCGCCGATCTACGACCTCGTGTTTGGCGGTGTGTTCAGCAAGGGCCGGCAGGCCGCGATCCAGGCCACCAACAAGATCGGCGGCCGGGTGCTCGAGGTCGGCGTCGGCACCGGCATCTCGCTGCCGCTCTATAGCCCGAACGTCCGCATCTTCGGCACCGACATCTCGGAAGCGATGCTGGAGAAGGCCAAGAAGCGGGTCGCGGAGCGGGGCCTGAAGAATGTCGAGGGCCTCGCGGTGATGGACGCCGAAAAGCTCGAATTCCCCGACAATTCGTTCGACGTGGTGATGGCGCAGTACGTGCTGTCGGCGGTGCCGAACCCGGAAGCCGCGCTCGACGAGTTCGCCCGCGTGGTTCGTCCGGGCGGCGAACTGATCATCCTGACCCGCGTCAGCGCCGATGCCGGCGTGCGCCGCTTCATCGAGCAGAAGCTGCAGCCGGTGGTGCGCCCGCTCGGGTTCCGGACCGCCGAATTCGCCTGGTCGCGCTACACCAAATGGCTCGCCGGCGCGCGCGGCATGGAGCTCGCGGAGCGCCGCCTGATTCCGCCGCTCGGCCACTTCTCGCTGGTCCGCTTCCGCAAGGCGGATGTCGCCAAAGCCGCCTGAGGCGGCCCAGCCCGCCGCTCCTCCCGGGTGAGGTAGCGCACAGCGCGCCCGAAGCCGGGAGGCTACGATCTCCTTCGCCTGATCTCCGCAGATTTCGTCGGGATGAGGCGAGACCCTGCTCCGGTTGCGTCAAGGCGTCGCTCCGCATTGTCATATGTCATTATGATGATGTCACACGCGATACATCGAATCCCTGTAAATCCTGTTCCGAAAGATGTTGGGGGAACCAATGATCAAGAATTTCCTGCAAGAGCTGCGTACCCAGCGTTGGGATGACCATCGCTTCTACCATCACAGCCGGATCAACCAGAGCCTGCACTTCGTCAGCGCGCTGAGCTTCCTGTTCGCCTATGTGATGCTGTTCTTCGATCCGGTCGTGTCGGCGCTGGTCGGCTGGCTGGTCTCGATGACCTCGCGCCAGGCCGGTCACTTCTTCTTCGAGCCGAAGGGCTACGACCACGTCAACCAGGCGACCCACGAGCACAAGGAAGATATCAAGGTCGGCTACAATCTGCAGCGCAAGGTCGTGCTGATGGCGATCTGGGCGCTGTCGCCGATGGTGCTGTACTTCGATCCGACGCTGTTCGGCCTGTTCAAGCCCTGGGTCACGATGGGCGACTTCACCCGCCAGGTGGCCAAGATCTGGCTCGTGGTCGGCATCGGCGGCCTCTTGTTCCGCACCATCCATTTGTTCTTCATCCGCGACGTCGAGACCGGCCTCGTCTGGATGACCAAGATCGTCACCGACCCGTTCAACGACCTGAAGCTCTATCACAAGGCGCCGCTGTTCCTGATGAAGGGCGAACTGATCGATCCGGGTCTCGAGAAGCACGTCAAGCACGCCTGATCGTTGCTCCCAGCGTCTTCAAACTGCGTCATGCCCGGGCTTGTCCCGGGCATCTACGTCTTAGGATTACGGCGGATCATCACTTGAGCGCCTTCGACCGCGCGTACACGTCATCTCGCCCCGCTTGCGGGGAGAGGTCGGATCGCGCCAGCGATCCGGGTGAGGGGGGCTCACCACGAGTCCGTCCATTTCCGATTTTATGGATGCAGCCCCTCACCCCAACCCTCTCCGCGCAAGCGCGGGGCGAGGGAGCAGGGGAGCCGCGCGTTGCCTCAGCGCCTGAACTTCACGGTGACGACCTAAACGCCGTCATTCCGGGGCGATCGCGCCAGCGAGCGAACCCGGAATCTCGAGATTCCGGGTTCGATGCTGTGCATCGCCCCGGAATGACGGTGTGCTCAGCGGCCGAACCTCACAGCGACCATCTCCTTCAGGATCTGCCGCTTGATGTTCTTGTTGGTGAGGCCGGCCTTGTGCCACCACCAGCCGTCGCGCTTCATCTTCTCGGCTGCCGCGACGAAGCGGTCGCTGACCTCGGCGAAGTCGGCGTCGGTGTAGTTCAGGGTGAAGATCAGGCGGCCGGTGCCGACCCAGCTCAGCGCCAGTCCCTCGGCCCGCAGATAGTATTGCAGCATCCAGTTGTAGCGCGACGGCTCGGTGTAATAGACGGTCCAGATCGACGAGATGTTGCCGACGCGAACCGGCAAGCCTTGCGCGGCGAGGCGGTCGTTGAGCGCCTTGGCACGGCCGTTCCAGGTCTCGTCCAGCCCGTTGTAGATCGAGCGGAAATTCGGGCTGGCGAGCCGGCTCAGGAACTCGTCCATCGCCGTCATCACATAGGGATGCGAGTTGAAGGTACCGCGGGCGAAGCAGATGTCGGCCGGGCGGTCGTCGCGGAAGCGCCGCATCAAATCCTTGCGGCCGCACACCACGCCGACCGGAAGCCCGCCGGCCAGGCTCTTGCCGTAGGTCGCCATGTCGGCCTTGACGCCGAAATATTCCTGGGCGCCGCCGGCGGCGAGGCGGAAGCCGACGAACACCTCGTCGAAGATCAGGACGATGCCGCCTTCGGTGCACACCTCGCGCAGCTTCTTCAGCCATTCGGTGTAGGCGGCGCGGTCGTATTTGGAAGAACGCGCGGAGTCGACCAGCGCGGAATCGCCGGGTGCGTTGGAATTGGGATGCAGCGCCTGCAGCGGGTTGACCAGCACACAGGCGATGTCGCTGCGCGTCCGCAGCACGTGCAGCGTCTTCTCCGACATGTCGGCGAGCGTGAAGGTCTCGTGCGGCGACACCGGGTTGCCGACGCCGGGCTGCACGTCGCCCCACCAGCCGTGATAGGCGCCGGCGAAGCGCACGAGGCGCCTCCGCTTGGTGTGGTAGCGCGCGAGCCGCACCGCCTGCATCACGGCCTCGGTGCCGGACATATGGAACGAGACCTCGTCGAGGCCGGACAGCTCGCAGAGCCGCTTGACGTTGTCGGCAATGACCGGGTGATAGGGACCCAGCACGGGGCCGAGCGCGTGGGCGCGCTTCTCACCCTCGGCGATGCACTCCTTGTAGAAGTCGTTGCCGAAGATGTTGACGCCGTAGGAGCCGGTCAGGTCGTAGAAGACATTGCCGTCGACGTCGGTGACGGTGACGCCGCTGGAGGCCTCGACGAAGGCCGAGGTGCCGAGATGCTCGCGCACCAGGCGGCTGTACTGGAACGGCACGCGGTAGGTTTCGGTGAACTGCAGGTCGGAGATGCGCTCCGTGACCTCGGCGGTCAGCGCGCGGCCCTTGGGGTAGCGATCCCCGTAGAGGCCGGCGAGGCGGAAGAAGCCGTCCTGGCGCTGCATCGCGACGTCCTTCGGCGCGCCGTCGGAGCGGAAGAAGTCGTCGATGTCGAATTCGTAGTGCGGGACCATGCGCGCGACCATCTTGGACATCTTGGAATGTCCGGTCAGCGAGCGGTGCTTGGCGCGCGACAGCGCGATGCGGGCCTGGATTTTGGGGAAAGCTGCGGCGGCGCCGGCAAGCGCGGCGGCGGACAGCGAGAGAATCGGAAGGGATGTTTCCATGACAGAAGCGCTAGCCTCAGCACCTAACAGATTCATGACAGTCAAGGGCCTGATCTCGGCATTCACCCAGCAGGAAGACCTCAATTTCCTGCTCACCAACCGGATTCCGCGGGCCGCGCTGACCCGCTTCATGGGCTGGTTCTCCAAGGTCGAGAACCCCCTGGTGCGCGACGCCTCGATCGCCTGCTGGAAGCTGTTCTCCGACCTCGATCTGTCGGAGGCCAAGAAGACCGAGTTCAGGAGCCTGCACGATTGCTTCACCCGCGAGCTCAAGCCCGGCCTGCGTCCGGCCGCTGCCGATCCTGCCATCATCGCGAGCCCGTCGGATGCGATCATCGGCGCGCATGGGCGGATCGAGGACGGGCAATTGTTCCAGGTCAAGGGCGCGCCCTATTCGCTGCTCGATCTGGTCGGCGATCCGGCGCTCGTGGAGCAGCACCGGAACGGCCGCTTCGTCACGCTGCGGCTGACCTCGAGCATGTACCACCGTTTCCACGCGCCCTATGATCTTGCCATCGACAAGGTGACGTTCATTCATGGCGACGTCTGGAACGTCAATCCGATCGCGCTGAAGCGGATCGAGCGGCTGTTCTGCAAGAACGAGCGCGCGGTGCTGCGCGCCAAGCTGCCAACCGGCGAGGCACTGACGCTGGTTCCGGTCGCGGCGATCCTTGTCGCCAGCCTCCGCCTGCATTTCCTCGATATCACGCTGAACGCGCAGTCGCGGGGCCTGGTGGATTTTTCCTGTAACGCGCATGTGAAGAAGGGCGATGAACTCGGCTGGTTCGAACACGGCTCGACGATCATCGTGCTGGCGCCCGGCAATTTCGAATTCTGCGACAACGTCGCGGAGGGAACGCGGATCAAATGCGGCGAGCCGCTGCTGCGGAAGCCTTTATAGCCTTGTTTCCATAGCGCTCATCGTTTGAGCATGAAAACCGGTTTCCACTTTTTCCGATCATGCTTTAGAGTAGCCGGGATCGTCGTGCGACGATCCTAAATCGCAAACCTGATGGACACGAGATGGCGCGGACGCCTGTTCTGGCGGCGGGAGGCATTGTGCTGCGGCGGGACGCACCGCAGCGCTTCGCCGTGGTGCGGCTGCGCAAGCGCAATGAATGGGTGTTGCCGAAAGGCAAGCTCGACGACGGCGAGACGCCGCGCGCCGCTGCCGAGCGCGAGGTGCTCGAGGAAACCGGCCATGACGTCGACGTGCACGAATTCCTCGGCACGCTGGTCTATGATTCAGGCGGCCGATCCAAGGTGGTGCATTACTGGCGCATGGATGCCGGCGGCAAGCCGGTGCGGGCGCTGATGAGCGACATCCGCGAGGTGGACTGGCTGCCGCTCGATGCGGCACTCGAGCGTCTGTCGCGCGGCTACGAGCGCGCGTTCCTGGAAAATGTCGGACCGATCGCGTTGCAGGCCGCGGCGCTCACCGAGCGCGAGCGGCGCGCGCGGGCGAGAGCCGTGGCCGCAGAGCGCCGGCGGATTCGCGAAGCCGCAGTGCCACAGGTCATCGACGAGCAGGAGGTCACCGACGCGCCTGATGTTGCCGATGCGGCTGCGCCGGCGGAGACGCCGGCCATCGATCAGCCGCCACTCGCGCAAAGCGAGCCCGATCCGCCGGCCATGGCGCCGCAAGACGTTCCGGTGGCCGCACCCGATGCAACTGCCGAGACCGAGCGGGGCGCCGAGACGGTCGTCCCTGACCAAGCGCCGCCATTCGTGCACGAGGTCGTGCCGGCCGGCGCGGCACCTCAGGCCACGCCGCGCAAGAATCTGATCGAACGCGTGCGCGACTGGCTGCGCCGCGCGGCGTGATCACCCGCACATCTGACGTCGTGCCGTTGGCTGCCAGGCGTCAATGTCACGCTGCAAGGCAAGACACTCGGCAAGACGCTTGGGCGAGCCCAGGTCACGGGCCAGAAGCTGTGCCGCATGAACTTCGGCCATGGCGCCGCGAACATCTCCATGCTCCAGCTGGAGGCTGGAGATCTGAAGCCTCAGTCGCACGATCTGAACCCGCCCCTCGATGCTGGACCACAGCTGGCGGGCGAGATGGAGATGCCGCATGGCTGTTTCATGGTCCTGCCGGGAAAGCGCGAGGATCGCCTGTGCTTCGTTGGTGAGCGCGCGGATCGAGGGCATCGGCCAGCGATCCGGACTTCCCGACAGTTCGCAGATCAATGCCTTCGCTCGAACGGTCCGATGCGTGTGCGCGGCAACCAGCGCCAGATGCGCGAGCAGGATTCCGCGTCGCTGCAGCGTCCACCAGGTCTTGCCGATCAGGCTCCGCTCGAGGCTTGCATAGGCGGCCTCCGCTTCCCCTCTTGCGAGCAGCAGCATGGCGCGGCCCGGCTCCGGGCACCAGCCCAGCGTGTAAGCCCTGTCATAGGCTTCGAGCGCTGCGTCGTCATTGCCGATCGCCGCCTGAATATCGCCCAGCACCCGGTTGGCATCGCCAAGCGACCAGGGCGCATCGCTGGTCAGGCGTCCGAGCGCGTCCTGAATGCGCGACAGCGCTTCGTCGAGCGAGCCTCTGATGCCGAGCACCTCGGAGCGGTGCAGCTGGCACGAGCCCGTCAATTCCATGCCGCTGCCCGAGCAAAAGTTCTGGTAGCTCCGCGTCCACTGGTCGGCGCGTGCCCAATCTCCGAACATCCGGGCCGCCCAGAGGATGTTGCAATAGAGGTTGCCGCCCATGATCGGGTCCAGATTGTTGCTGGACAGGGCAACTGCGGCGGCATGGTCCTGATCGGACAGTCCTCCGTGTGTGTCGCCGAGGCACAGCCGATAGAAGCCGCGATAGGCCAGGCTCAGCGCTTCGATATTGATCGCATCCTTGTATCTGACGGCGGTGTAGGCAGCGTCGGCCAACGCGAGTGCCTGTTCCGGCTCGCCATCGAAAGCAGCCAGTTTCGACTTCATCCATAACACCAGGGCCGTCGTCGGAGGATCGTCGAGCGTTGAAGCCCAATCTTCCGCCCGCGCGAGCCAGCCCTTTCCGATCGCGGCCTGGCCGCTTTCGAAATGCAAGGCCGAGAGTGCTATCGCGTCGACCGTGGCGCCTGCCGCGTCACCGGCCTGGCTGCGTGCGCTGACCGCGCGAACCAGAATCGGAATCGCTGCCGTGGCCCTGCCGAGGCACTGCAGGGCAAGCGCCCAATCGTGCAGATCTTCAGCGTTGAGCTGGCCGCTTTCATCCGCGCTCGCGAACAGGGTCGCTGCCTGCAACCACAATTGTCCGGCCGCTGCGCGTCGGGCGAGACCGATTGCACCGACGGTGCCATCGACTTGCTTGGGGTCGATGCGTTCCGGCTGCCGGATCTCGGACTCGAGGAAGAAGCGATAGCCTTTGCCCGGCAGATTTCGGATCGCGCCGTCCATGCCGCCGTTGCGCAGCGCGGCGCGCAACGCACTCACCGCCCGCTGCAGCGAGTTGTCTGTGACCGTCACATCCGGCCAGACGGCTTCGAGGAGTTCTTCCTTGGGGATGACCCGGTCGCGGTGTCGAACCAGATAAATCAGCAGATCGAACACACGCGGCTGCAATGGGACCTCTTGGCGCGCGCACAGCAACACGCGTCCAGCTTCATCAAGCTCGAACAGTCCAAATGAGAATGCCATGTGTATGAGTGCGGGCTCGGCGGAAAAGGTTCAGGCAAGGATCAGACAAAGATCAGGCAATGATCAGTCCGCGGTAAGGACAGTCGGCATCGACAGCGCCTATAGCTGATCATGGCTCGCCATGAGCGCCGGCCGTTCAATAATTGCAACCGAGGAGATTTCGATGGAACTCTATGTCATTCGCCGTCCGAGCGCTTGGGCGGACATGAGCGAGCTGGAACTCGCCGGCGCAACGTCCGCAAGGGTCGGCGACGAGCAGATGCCGGACCGTGTCCGCTGGATCCGCAGCTATGTGGTGCACGAGGCGGATGGTCGCATCGGCACATTCTGCATATACGAGGCGCGTGACGGTGACTCGATCCGGGAGCATGCGCGCTGCGTCGGCATGCCGGGCGAGGAATTCTACAAGGTCGCGGCAACCGTGGTGGTGCGTGGTGATCCGGTCCAACCGCCCATTGCGGCCGAATGACGCCTGCGCGGCGTCGCATGGCGTATCCCGACCAAACCTGATCCGGAGCGCCATCACACTTCGATCAAGGAAACAATTATGTCGATTTCATTCATGGAATCCATTTCAAGTCAGGTACGAAGGCATTTTTCCTTCCTGCTTTTGCGGATCCGCCGGATCGTCAATCAATCGGTCGCAGGCATGCTCGCCCATCGCGAGCGGCAGGCCAGTCGCCTGATGCCGCGCGACGCCGGCGGCCAGTCGAAGGGCGCCGGGAACCGCTGCTCACGGCCGATCGGGCGAAGCGCGCTGCTCGGGCTGGTGATCGCGGGTTTGTCCTCGCCCGTGTTCACCCGAGCGGAGGAACCTGTCGTTCTGGAGCATCGTGCAGCTCCGGCGCAGCAGGCCGCCTCGACGCAGCGTAGCAGCCACGGCTGCAGGCATCGCTCGGACTGGAGCATAGTTGCCGCATCGACCATCCCGGTCCTGCTCGACCGCCGCACATAGCGCGCAGCACATTTGAAGTCATTGCACTGCTCGACGCCGTTTTTTGGCGCAACCCGCGGACTTTCGGCGAAGCCGGCGGCCTCGCCGCGAGCCGCATCACATTTTCAAAGGAGATGCACATGAACGTTCAGACCGAAATGCCGACCATCGATCTTGCCGCCGTCAAGGCGCGCCAGCAAGCCACCTGGAGTGCGGGCGACTATGCGATCGTCGGCACCACGCTCCAGATCGTCGGCGAGATGCTCTGCGAGGCAGTCGACCTGCGCAGCAATCAGATGGTGCTCGACGTCGCCGCCGGCAACGGCAATGCGACGCTGGCTGCGGCGCGGCGCTTTGCCGACGTGGTCTCGACCGACTACGTCGCGGCGTTGCTCGAGCGCGGCCGCGAGCGGGCGGCGGCGGAGCGTCTGCCCATCACGTTCCAGGAAGCGGACGCGGAGAAGCTGCCGTTTGCCGATGCCAGCTTCGATGTCGTGCTGTCGACCTTCGGGGTCATGTTCACCGCCGACCAGCAGCAGGCGGCGAATGAACTGCGCCGCGTCTGCCGCATCGGCGGCAAGATCGGCCTCGCAAGCTGGACGCCGGAAGGTTTCATCGGCCAGCTGTTCAAGACCATCGGGAAGTATGTGCCGCCGGCGCCGGGCGTGAAGTCTCCCGCGCTGTGGGGCACCGAGGCGCATCTCGGCGCCTTGTTCGGCCCGCAGGCGACGCTCGATGCCAGGCGCAGGCACTTCAATTTCCGTTACAGGTCGCGCGAGCATTTCCTCGAGATCTTCCGCACCTATTACGGGCCCGTGCTGAAGGCGTTCGGGGCGATCGATCCGGTCAAGCAGCAATTGCTCGCCGCCGACATGTTCAGCCTGATGGACCAGTTCAATATCGCCAGGGACGGCACGCTGGTGATCCCGAGCGAATATCTGGAGGCCGTGATCACCAGGCGCGGCTGACCTGCCGCTCGGCATTGGTCGATCTGTGCATGGCGCCGGCGTAACTCGCCGGCGCCATTCGCTCGTTTGATCGACATTGCTGTGATCTCAGTTACTGGCGCTTGTCCCTGGGTGGAGGCTTCGCGCCGCGCGGCGGAGGCGGCGCGCGCCGTTGCTGGAAGCCTGGCCGCGCCTGCACCGCGGGCCGTTGTATGCCCGGTGCGGCTTGCTGGATGCCGGGTCGGATCTGGCCGGGCGCCTGCGGCACGGGCTGCGCTGTGCCTTGTCGCGGCGCGCCCGATTGACCCGGCTGGGCCGCTGGTGGTCCTGGCTGGCGCACGCCGCCCGGCGCCTGGGTGCGGCCGGGCTGCAGACCGCCTTGACGTGCCGGCGATTGTTGTCCGCCGGGTTGCGTCGTGCCGCCTTGGCGCGCGGGCTCTTGCGTGGGGGCTTGGCGCGTTGGCTGTTGTCCCGCCGGCTGTTGTCCGGCTGGCGTCTGGACGCCGGGCGCGTGCGGCAGCGTCGCGCCGCCGGGTTGGCCGGGCAGCGCATGCTGTGCGCCGCCTTGCTGCTGCGTGCCGGGCCGCTGCTGCGAACCTTGCCGGCCAGGCGTGCCCGGTTGCTGGCCGGGACGGTTCGGCTGACCGGGCTGCTGCATCTGGCCCGGACGGTTCTGCTGACCCGGCTGCTGCGGCGTGTTGCGGTTCTGGCCCGGCAGGCCGTTCTGGCGCTGCGGGTTCGGCTGCACGGGCTGGCCGCGGTTCGGATAGGGCGCGGCCGGATTGGCCCTGCGGAAATCGGGATTGGCGCGGCGGAAGTCGCGCTGCTCGGTCACGACCTGGCGGCCCAGCGTCTGCGCGCTATGGACCTGGCGCACAAAGCCCTGGTCGCGCGTGATCTGTTGCGGCGAGATCGTCAGCGGCACCGCGGCGAAGCGGGCACCGCCGGTGCCCGGACGAATCGCAAAGCCGCTGGCGCCGCGCGTCAGCACGCCGAGCGAGGCACCGCTGCGGTCGTTGACCTCGATGCGGCCGACATGTCCGTCGGCGTCGGGATAGAGCTTGATGCCGACATTCCTGCTGGTCGCGGTGGCGCCTTCGGGCACCTCGACGAGACCGGTGGTGCCGCGGATGCCGAGCGTCGCGGTCGGGGTCGAGATCTTCATGTCGCCGGTTTTGGCGACCGCGGCGGCGACGAAGGCCGCCGTTCCCTTGGTGACGTTGAACAGCGCGCTGTTCTGTTGGCCGCCGTCCTCATAAACGTAATTGTCGATCGTGATCCTGGCATTGGCGCGCAGGTTGAAGGTGGTGCCGTCGTTGAAGGTGATGCCGAGCGAGGAGGTCCCTGATGTCGCGACCTCGTCATTGGCAAAGATGTCGTCGCGGATCTGCAGCGGCGTCGCGGTGCTGTTGCGCGTGACGGTCGCGGTTCCTGTCAGTGTCGCCACGTTGCCGATCGGCTCGGGCGCTGCGGGCTGCGCGCTCGCGGCCGGCGCCGGCGTTGCAGGCGCGGGTGTTGCGGGAGCGGGCGTAGGCGGCGTCGGACTCGGCGCCGGGGCGGGCGCCTGTGCAGGTTGCGCCTGTGCAAGCCGCGTCAAGTCCGGCGCAGCATTGGCCGCTGATTGCCAACCGATCGTGACGCCGGCGCCAAGCAGAAGCGCAAAGAGAAGGCTGCGGCGCATCGCCATCGATTCCCGGGGGAGGCAGTGGGGACGGCAATTGAGCCGCGTCAGGCTGAATGCCGGATGAACGGTCGTGCCTTGTTGTCATGGCGGACCGAAACGATCAAGCACCGCGCTCCGTTGCCGGAAGCGCGGTGCCTGGTCGCTGTTGGGGTTTTGCTTAGCCGCGCTTGTGAGGAGTGATATTGAGCGGTTTCGCCGGCTTGGCCGCGGGCGCATAATTCGCGGGTTGCGCAGCCGCCGGCGGCACGTAGTGGAACACCGCCTTGCAGCCGTCGCTGAGCAGCGCGCGCTGACGGATCATGCAGGCGGTGACGCGATCGACGTCGGGGATTTCCGAGCTGCACAGCCGCATGGCGTCGCTGGTGCACATCTGCTGCTGCTCGTCGGTGTAGGCATAGGACGCCGAGGTCAGCAGACCGAGCGTGAACGCGGTTGCCGCCAGCAGTTTGCCGTGACGAAGCGCGGAAGCGGTGAAAGCCATCATGTCCCCCTTGTGATCGCGCCGAAGCAGCGCGTTGTCGAACCGATCACTAGGCAGGCTTGGTTTCAGCAATTCTTCGTTGTCACGGCAAAATGGTTTCGTCGCGCGGGCCGTTTGTTTCGTCGACCACACCCCGGTCGGGGGCTACGGCGCAGCTGGCGCCGGTGCCCCTTCGAGCGCGAGCACGGCCTCGCGCTGCGTCTCCGGCATGGCGCGGATACGGCGCCTCGCGGTGAGGCGGAGCGCGGCAAAGCCGCCGAGGAACACCACGATCTTGCTCAAGATGCCGAAGATCGGCATCACGACGGCCCATGTCGTGATCTCGCAGGTCAGCGCGACGATGGCGTTCACCGCGGCGGAGATGAACATCAGGGCGGCCCAGGCATAGCCGACCTTGACGGCGACATCGGGCACGACCTTCTGTGCGATCTCGGGCAGGTAGCGGTTGAGCCAGCCGGGCTTCAGCATCACGACGCCGACGATGGCGTAGATCACGCTCGGCTTGAACAGCACGAAGCGCGGGTCGTGGGTCAGCAGCGTGGCGGAGCCGGCGGCGACGACCAGGAACAGGCTCAGCCATTCCATGGTGTCGATCCGTTTGCCGCGCACCATCTGGACGCCGATCTGCACGACGCCGAATGCGATGCCGAGGCCGACCGCGAGCGCGGTGTTGTGCGTCAGCAGGAACAGAACAAGAAAGACAAGCGTCGAGGCGAGATCGAGGGCCAACAGCCTGGCCGCGGTGAGGAAATGCTTCATTGGTCGCCGGTCGCCCGCAGGTTCAATTCATTTTCGACAATGCGGCTCTTATAGCGGGTCCGGCGACGCACATGAAGCGACCGCCGGGCAGATATAAGCGGTTTACCTGAAGGGCGACCGCAAGACTCGCCCCGCCGTTGCACGGCGCAGCGCTGCACGCGCATCGCATTCGAGCCCCTCATCGCGATCATCGAGCTGTAGTTGTGGCGGAGTGAACGCAAAACAGCACAGCGCCGGCGGGGGCGGCCGCCGGGCGCTGAACTCATGCCTGTCGAATGTCCTAGAACACGCCGAGAATAATGGCGCCGACGAAGGCTAACGCGATGTACGCGGCCACAATGCTCAGCTTGCTCAGCAGAGGACTCGCGAAATCCATTGGGGAAACTCCCTCGGTTCACACACGCTGCCCGCATTAACGTCAAAGCTAGCAAGGGGTTCCAGGCCGAAAAAGGCAGTCTTGTTGTCAGGCTCGCTATTCGCGGCAATACCGCATTGCGATGCGCGGCTCAAATAGCCGCCGAATCAAGGCGTTGACGCGTCGCAAATATATTCGGCGGCGGCGCCGGTTCCAGGGGCCGATAGCAGTACCCGCTTGGATGTCCGTCGGTTGCTCTCGCCCCTGTGTCGTTGCGCCGCAAGGCAGCATCGTCATTTGTTGTGCGCCTGTCACAAACCATACCCAGATTGCCGCCCGCAATGACCGGGGCTCTACCCCGGTAATAAGTACTTGGGGCGTTACGTGAAATCTGAGTTTCTGAGCCGCGCAAGCCGGCTTGCGCTGGCTATTTCTGCGACTTCGTTGGGGTTCTCCTGTCCGGCACTGGCCGCAAGCTTCAGCACTCCTCCCAACAGCACGACGGCGCAGACCGTCTCCAACAATGATACCGGCTCGGTCGCCGCCGGCAGCAGCCTGTCGGTGACGGGCACCGCGATCACCTGGATCACCGGCCTGTCGTCGCCCGGCGTCGTCATCACCAACAACGGCACCATCTCGGCGACCTCGCGCGGCATCGACACCTCGAGCAGCGCCATCAGCGGCAATCTCACGCTGATCAACAATTCCGGCGCGCTCTTCACCGCGTCCAATGATGCATTCCGGATCAATGGCGGCCTGAGCAGCGGGTCGGTCACCGTCGACAATGCGGGCACCATCCAGTCGACGGGCAACGGCCGCGTCTTCGACTTCGTCAACGCGACGTCGAACACCACCGTGTTCTCGATCACCAACCAGAGCGGCGGCATCATCAAGTCATCAGGCAGCGACGTGATGCGGATCGGCGGCGGAACCACCACGATCACCAATTCCGGCATGATCGACGCGACCAATACGGCAGGGTCTCGCGCGATCCGCGCCACCACCAATCTCAACAACGTGATCTCGCTGTCGGTCGTCAACAATGCGGGCGCGACGATCCAGTCGGCGGATGATGCCATCCAGATCAACGGCGCGTCGGGCAGCAACAGCACGACCGCGGCCAGGTTCTCGGTCGACAATGCCGGCACCATCAAATCGGCGACCGGGCAGGCGATCGACTTCGACAATCTCATCTCGACCGCCGCGAGCGTTCACATCACAAACCGCGCGACCGGCCTGATCACTGCGGCCAATGCGGACGCGATCCGTCCCGGCGAAAACTTCACGATCGACAATTACGGCCAGATCATCGCCAACGGCACGATCGATCCCGCAACCGGCCGGCCCAGCGCCGATGCGATCGATCTTCAGGGCGGCCACAACGGCACCGTCAACAACTATGCCGGCGGCCTGATCTCGGGTGCCAAGAACGGCACCGCCGGCGACGCCGGCACCATCACGGTCAACAATTTTGCCGGCGCAACCATCATCGGCCGCAACGGTGCGGGCGTCGGCGGCAGCAACGCCATCGTCACCAACTACGGCACCATCACCGGGGCGATCGATGGCGTCTCGACGCGCAGCGATGGCGACGGCATCGATATCGACAATGTCCTGACGCTGACCAATTACGGCATCGTCCAGGGCACCGGCGCAACCGGCGCCGATGACGGCGGCCGCTTCAACAACAGCGAAGGCCTTGCGATCGGCGGCGGCACCATCCGCAACTACGGCACCATCAGCGGTGCCGCGGCGGGCATCGTCGTCAACAACGATTCAAATCCGGACCATTCGCGCAGCGGATCGGCGGCGCTCGACTTGATCAACTATGCCGGCGCCACCATCGTCGGCAACAACATCTATGCGATCCGCTCCGAGAACAAGACCGGCAATGCCGCCGTCGACAACGACAGGATCGTCAACTACGGCACCATCATCGGCAACGGCACGATTCCCGATCCCAATGGCGTTACGCTGCTGCAGAACGGCACGCCCGATACCGGCTCGGTCGGTACGCTGAACGGCGTGACCTATACCGGTACCGGCTCGACCCGCTTCATCCGCGGGGACGGCGCAGCGATCCAGACCGGCGAGGGCGCCGACGTGCTGTCGAACTACGGCACCATCATTGGCAATACCGGCCGCGCGATCAGCATGGAAGGCGGCGACGACACGCTCAATCTCTATGGCGGCTCGACCATCACCGGCCGGATCGATGGCGGCGTCGGCACCGACACGCTCAACCTGTTCGGGCCAGGCTCGGGCACGCTCTCGAACGTGATCAATTTCGAGGTGCTCAACGTGCAGGGCGGCGTCTGGACCGTGACCGACGCGCAGAGCTACCAGGCCGGCGCCACCATCGGCGCCGGTGCGAAGCTGCTGGTCAATGGCTCGCTTGGCAATGCCGTGACCGTCAATGCCGGCGGCACGCTCGGCGGCAATGGCAGCGTCGGCAATGTCCTGGTCAATGGCGGCACGCTGTCGCCGGGCAATTCGATCGGCACGCTCACGGTGCAGGGCAGCCTGACCTTCACCGCCGCATCGACCTATCTGGTCGAAGTGTCGGCCGCGGCGTCCGATCGCACCAACGTGACAGGTGCGGCAACGCTCGGCGGCGCCACGGTCAACGCGTCCTTCACCGGCACCACGTTCCAGAAGCAGTACACCATCCTCAACGCGGCCGGCGGTGTCAGCGGCAGCTTTGCCGGGCCGGTCAACAGCAATTTGCCATCGAACTTCATCTCCAGCCTGAGCTATGACGCCAACAGCGTCTATCTCAATCTGGCGCTGAATTTTGCCGCAGCCGCCAGGCTCAGCGGCAATCAGGCCGCGGTCGGCCATGCGATCAGCAACGCCTTCAACAGCACGGGCAGCATTTCCGCCGCGTTCGGCGCGCTGACGCCGGCCGGGCTGATGCAGGCGTCGGGCGAATTCGGCACCGGCTCGCAGCAGACCACTTTCGACGCCATGAACATGTTCCTCGGCGTCATGACGGATCCCTTCACCGAAGGGCGCGGCGGCGTGCCTGCAAATAGCGGCGCGTCGCAATTCGCTGATGACACCATGAGCTACGCGTCGACCGGCATGTCGCGAGCGAATGGCGCGCGCGACGCCTATGCCGCGATCTATCGCAAGGCACCGCCGCTGCAACAGACGTTCGAGCAGCGCTGGAGCGTCTGGGCGGCGGGCTTCGGCGGCGGGCAGAGCACCGATGGCGGCACTGCCGCCGGATCGAATTCGACGACGAGCCGCATTTTCGGTGTCGCCGTCGGCGCCGACTACCGGATCTCGCCCGACACGATCGCGGGCTTTGCGCTCGCCGGCGGCGGCACCAATTTCACCGTGGCCAACGCACTCGGCGGCGGACGCTCCGACCTGTTCCAGGCCGGCGCCTTCATCCGTCATGGATTCGGGCCGGCCTATCTGCTGGGCGCGCTGGCCTATGGCTGGCAAGACGTCACCACTGATCGCACGGTGACGATCGCCGGCATCGACCGGCTGCGCGCGCAATTCAACGCCAATGCGCTGTCGGGCCGGATCGAAGGCGGCTATCGCTTCATCACGCCGTGGTCGCTGGCGCTGACGCCCTATGCCGCCGGACAGTTCACGACCTACGATCTGCCGTCCTATGCCGAGCAGGTGCTGTCGGGATCGAGCGCGTTCGCGGTGGCCTATGGCGCCAAGACCGTCACCGCCACGCGCAGCGAACTCGGCCTCCGCAGCGATCGCTTGATCGCGTTGCAGGATGGCATTCTCAGCCTGCGCGGCCGGCTCGCCTGGGCGCACGACTACAACGCCGATCGCAGCGTTGCCGCGACATTCCAGACGCTGCCGGGCGCGTCCTTCGTGGTCAACGGTGCGGCGCCTGCGAGCGATGCGGTGCTCACCACCGCGAGCGCGGCGATGAACTGGACCAGCGGCTGGTCGGCGGCGCTCACCTTCGAGGGCGAGTTCTCCGACGTCACGTCGTCCTATGGCGGCAAGGGTGTCGTTCGCTACACGTGGTGATGACATCATCTCGGCAGGGCGCGTATGCCCTGCCGGGTTCCGCTGCATGGTTAAGGACAGCTGAAAACAACGCATCGAAATGCGTTGAAGAGTCTTTAATCAAATTCGCAGAACCTCCGCGCCATGACGCGTGGAGTTCGTTTGTATCTCGTCGGCTCCCTTGTCCTTGTGTCGCTTGCTGGTTGCGGTCGCGGTCTGTTTCAGACCGCCGAGCGCGAACCGTGGCGGGCCGAGGCCGAGGCCGCATGCCTGAAGTCGGGCGCGGTCAAGGAGAGCGCTGACCTCGTCCGCATCGATCCGATCTCCGGTCCCGGCGTCTGCGGCGCCGAGTTCCCGCTCAAGGTCGCCGCGCTCGGTGAAGCCAGTTCGGCTTACGGATTTGCCGACGACAGCCTGCGCCCGCCGGCATCAGTCGGCAACCAGCCGCGCTGGCCGATCAACCGCCAGCTGCCTCCGCCGCCCGCGCAGGCGCCGTATTCCAATCAGGCCGTCGGCCAGCCGAGCTATGGCAACGAGCCGGGCTATGGCAGCCGTCAGAATGGGCCGGTCTCGCTGTCGGCGCCCGGTGTTCCGCCGCAGCAGGACGAGATCGATTTGCCGCCGGAAGGCTCGCCCGACGCCAGGGGCGAGCGACCTTATTATCCCGGCCTGCCATCCAATCCGCAGCGCGACAGCGCGGCCGCGCCCTATTCACCGGCACCGTATTCCCAGCAGCCGCCCGGCGCGCCACCGCCGCCGCGGCTCGGTCCCTCGAGCGGCAATCCGGTGGTGACGGTCGGCCCGGTCGCAGTGAAGCCGGCGGCAACGCTGGCGTGCCCGATCGTCTCGGTGCTCGAGCGCTGGCTCGCCGATTCCGTACAGCCGGCGGCGCAGCGCTGGTTCGGCGCGCGTGTCGTCGAGATCAAGCAGATCTCGGCCTATTCCTGCCGCGGCATGAACGGCAATTCGCACGCGCATATTTCCGAGCACGCCTTCGGCAATGCGCTCGACATCGCAGCCTTCACGCTGGCTGACGGTCGCCGCATCACCGTGAAGGATGGCTGGAAAGGCCTGCCGGAGGAGCAGGGCTTTCTGCGCGATGTCCAGGCCGCCGCCTGCCAGCTATTCACCACGGTGCTGGCGCCGGGGTCCAACGTCTATCACTACGACCACATCCATGTGGATCTGATGCGCCGGGCCAGCCGGCGTCTGATCTGCCAGCCCGCCGCCGTCTCGGGCGAGGAGCTCGCGGCGCGTGCCGGCGGCCGTAACCCCTATGCAACGCGCGAACCTTATGTCACAGGATCGCTCGGCGGCAGAAAGCCGGCCCTGCGGGGTAAGGCGGGGGTCAACGAAGAAGACGAATTCGCCGACGAATAGGGACGCGTCTGATACCCGTATTTTTACTGGGTGACACCGTGCAAACGGTAGCCACTTTTATGCTGCATATGCTTCGGAGCCGGGCGCACCCGGCTGATTTCTGGGGGATAGCTTTGCAAGACGCGCCGATCATTCTCGTCATCGAAGACGATCGTGATCTTCAGATGATGGTAGAGGACGCCCTGAGGGACGGCGGCTATGAGCCGGCGATCGCGGGCTCGGGCGAGGAAGCGTTGACGCTGCTGAAGGCGTTCCGCACCAAATACTCAGCACTGGTCACCGACATCCGCCTGCTCGGACGGCTCGACGGCTGGCGCGTGGCGCGCGGCGCCCGCGAGATCGACCCGTCATTCCCGGTGCTCTACATCACCGGCGGCGGCGGCGACGAGTGGCCGACCCGGGGCGTGCCGGACAGCGTGCTGCTGAACAAGCCGTTCTCGCCTGACGAACTGGTCGCGGCCGTGGCCAAGCTGCTCAAGAACGGCGCGCCGGCCTGAGCGACTGATCGTTCCTGCGATTTGACGATGCGCACGTTGTGCGGGCAAAACGTGCCGGCATGAATGATTTCGCACAGTCGATCACGGCGGCGGCATCGCTGATAGCCGGTCGCGATCCGGTCCTGCTTGGGATCGTCGCATTGTCGTTGCGCGTCAGCCTGCTGGCGAGCCTGCTCGCGCTTCTGATCGGCGCGCCGATCGGCGGCTGGCTTGCGATATCGAGGTTTCGCGGACGGCAGGTGGTGATCGTGCTCGCCAATGCCTGTCTCGGCCTGCCGCCGGTCGTGGTCGGCCTCGGGCTTTATCTGCTGTTGTCGCGATCCGGACCGCTGGGCTTCGCCGGGCTGCTGTTCACGCCGACGGCGATGGTGGTGGCGCAGGTCATCCTGGCGACGCCGATCGTGGTTGCGCTGGTGCATCGTCCGGTCGCGCTGCTGTGGGCGGAATATGCCGATTTGATCCGCACCGACGGCCTGTCCCGCCTGCGCAGCCTCGCGCTGGTGTTCTCGCTCGGCCGCGCCTCGCTGCTCACCGCGTTCCTCGCCGCCTTCGGCCGCGCCATCGCGGAGGTCGGCGCCATCATCATCGTGGGCGGCAATATCAGCGGCTATACGCGAACGATGACGACCGCGATTGCGCTCGAGACCAGCAAGGGCGAGCTGGCGCTCGGTCTCGGGCTCGGCGTCATCCTGCTTGCGCTGAGCGTCAGCGTCAGCACGATCGCGTTTCTGCTAGTGCGCGGCGTTGGGGAAAAATAGCTGCTCGCCACCGACCTTGTAGCCGGCGATGGCTGACTGCCCGGCCTGCGAGACCAGCCAGTCGATGAAGGCCTCGCCGTCCGCGGCCTTCACCGTCGGATGTTTCGCCGGATTGACCAGCATCACGCCGTACTGGTTGAACAGCCGCCGGTCGCCTTCGGTCAGCACGGCGAGCTCGCCGCGGTTCTTGAACGACAGCCAGGTGCCGCGGTCGGACAGCACATAGGCATTCGACGCGGATGCCATGTTGAGCGCCGGACCCATGCCCTGGCCGATCTCGCGATACCACTGGCCCTTCGCTGAGCCGAGATCGACGCCGGCCGCCTTCCAGAGCCGCAGCTCGGCCTCGTGCGTGCCGGAGTGGTCGCCGCGCGAGATGAAGGCCGAACTGGTCGCAGCGATCTTGCGCAGGGCATCCGCGACATCCTTGTCGCCGGCGATATGCGCCGGATCGGCCTTCGGGCCGACGATGACGAAATCGTTGTACATCACGTCATATCGCCTGGTCGCAAAGCCCTCGGCCAGGAATTTCTCTTCGGCCACGCGATCGTGCACGAACACGACATCGGCATCGCCGCGCCGTCCGATGTCGAGCGCCTGTCCGGTGCCGACCGCGACCACCTTCACGGCAATGCCCGAGGTCTCCGAGAACCGCGGCAGCAGATAGCCGAACAGGCCGGACTGTTCGGTCGATGTCGTCGAGGCGACGGTGATGGACCGGGTCTGCGCGAGCGCGGGACCGGCGAACAGCATCACGGCGGCGATGACAAGGTGTCGAAGGAGGGATGTCATGTGAATACTGCGTACCGGAGAACGATGTCGGTCACCATGCCGCATTTCGTCCGGTGACGCAAAGCAGGCGCGATGTCGCGCGTTGCGATCGGCAGTGCTAGGGTCGCCTCGAACGAAGCAATAAGAAGGGATATCAGGTCATGGCTTTGGAGAAGGTCGCGCTCGTTACCGCAGGCGGCAGCGGCATGGGAGCGGCGGCGGCGCGGCGCCTCGCGGCCGATGGTTTCCGCGTTGCGATCCTGTCGTCGTCGGGCAAGGGCGAGGCGCTGGCAAAGGAGCTCGGCGGCCTCGGCTTCACCGGCTCGAACCGTTCCAACGATGATCTGAAACGCGCCGTCGACGGCGTGGTGGAGCGTTGGGGCCGCATCGATGCGCTGGTCAACAGCGCCGGCCACGGCCCGCGCGCGGGTGTGCTCGAACTGACCGACGAGCAGTGGCACACCGGTCTCGACGTCTACCTGATGAACGTGATCCGCCCGACGCGTCTCGTCGCGCCTCACATGCAGGCGCAGAAGTCGGGCGCGATCGTCAACATCTCCACCGCCTGGGCGTTCGAGCCGAGCGCGATGTTTCCGACCTCGGCGGTGTTCCGCGCCGGGCTCGCCGCGTTCACCAAACTGTTCACCGACAGCTACGCCGCCAGCAATGTGCGCATGAACAACGTGCTGCCAGGCTGGATCGACAGCCTCCCGGCAACCGACGAGCGCCGCGACAGCGTGCCGATGAAGCGCTACGGCAAGACGGAGGAGATCGCCGCAACCATCAGCTTCCTCGTCTCCGACGGCGCGGGCTACATCACCGGCCAAAACATCCGCGTCGACGGCGGATTGATGCGGTCGATTTGAGGCAACTGCTAAACCCGTCATCCCCAGGGCCTGACTCATAGACGGACTCTGAGGAGCAAGCGAGCTTGTGATTCACAAGCGGCACCAAATATTCGGTGTCGTCCCGGCGAAAGCCGGGACCCATAACCACCGATGGTCATCGTTGCGCGTCGATGGAACGACGAGTCCCGTCCACAACATCCGCCGCGGAGTATGGGTCCCGGCTTTCGCCGGGACGACATCAAAGTGTGCGGCGCCGTTCGTACCGCGTTGCGTCGTCACCAGTTGCGTCTACGCGCTGCGCGGCGCGCTCCAGGCCGCGGGCGTCACAATTGCGGCGACCTCTGATTGCGTTTGTCGTGATGACAAACTGAAGGCGCAGGGCTATAGCCTTCCGTCAAATCAAAACATACGGAGGAATGGCATGCCAGACGCAGCAGTTGCAGCACGCGCTTCAGACTCCACGCAGAGCGGAACCACGCAGCAGGTCGACGTTGCGGTGGTCGGCGCCGGCTTCGCCGGACTTTACCTGTTGCATCGGTTGCGCAAGGCGGGCTTCTCGGCGGTCGCGCTCGAGGAGGGCGCCGATGTCGGCGGCACCTGGTACTGGAATCGTTATCCCGGCGCGCGCTGCGACATCCAGACCATCGACTACAGCTACACTTTCGATCCCGAGCTCGATCAGGCCTGGACCTGGTCGGAGAAATACGCGACCCAGCCGGAAATCCTGCGCTATCTCGGCTTCGTCGCCGACCGTTACGATCTGCGTCGCGACATCAGGTTCGGCACCAAGGTCACGCAGGCGACCTGGAATGATGCGACCTCGCGCTGGCAGATCTCGACCAACAACGGCGCCGACGTCTCGTGCCGCTACTACATCATGGCGACCGGCTGCCTGTCGTCGCCGAAGCCCCCGGAGATCGACGGCGTCAAGGACTTCAAGGGCGAGATCTATTTCACCGGCCGCTGGCCGCATCAGGGCGTCGATCTCAAGGGCAAGCGCGTTGCCGTGATCGGCACCGGATCGTCGGGCATTCAGTCCATACCGATCATCGCCGAGCAGGCCGCGCAGCTCACCGTGTTCCAGCGCACCCCGAACTTCGCGCTGCCCGCGGGCAACGGCCCAGCGCCCGAGGATCGCAAGACCTATTTCGAGAGCGACCGCGCCGCCTATCGCGACCAGGCGCGCTGGTCGATGGCCGGCGTGCCCTATCCGCAGCAGACCGTGGTGAGCTGGCAATTGAGCGACGCCGAGCGCCGCGAGCGGTTCGAGAAGGCGTGGGCGGCGGGCGACCTCGTCCATATCCTGACCCAGCTCTGGGCCGACCAGGCGGTCGATGTCGACGGCAACAGACTGGTCGCCGACCTGATCCGCGAAAAGATCGGCGCTGTGGTCAAGGATCCGGAGACGGCGGCGGCGCTGGCCCCGCATGATCATCCGTTCGGCGCCAAGCGTCCCTGCCTCGATACCAACTACTACGCGACCTACAACCGTCCCAACGTGACGCTGGTGAATCTGCGGCAGGAGCCGATCAAGGGGATCACCACCAGCGGCATCTTCACCAACGGACGCAAGTTCGACGTCGACGTCATCGTGTTCGCCACCGGCTTCGACGCGATGACCGGGGCGATCATGGCGGTGCATCCGATCTCCGGCCGCGGCGGCAAGTCGCTGTCGGATGTCTGGGCGCACGGACCGCAGACCTATCTCGGCGTCACCGTCGCGGGCTTTCCCAATCTGTTCATGATCACCGGTCCCGGCAGCCCGTCGGTGCTGTCGAACATGGCTGTCTCGATCGAGCAGCACGTCGATTGGGTGGTGGAGCGGATCGCCGCGCTGCGCGACGCCGGCTTCACCACGATGGAAGCGACCGAGACCGCGCAGGCCGGCTGGGAACGGCACATGGCCGATTGCGCGACGCTGACGCTGCACCGGCTCGCCAACACCTGGTACACGGGCGCCAACGTGCCCGGCAAGCCGCAAGGCGTGATGCCTTATACGGGCGGCGTCGGTCCGTATCGCAGCATCTGCAACGAGGTGGTCGGCCGCGGCATGCTCGGCTTCAAGCTCTCGGGTCCCGGCGTTGCCGAGCAATGCAATGACGGCGAGATCGTGCGCCTGCAGCCGGATGTGCGGCTGGTGCTGAACCTGCTCGGCGAAATGAACCTGCCGCCGCTCGAGACGATGGGGGCGCAGGGCGCGCGCGACTTCCTCACCGAATTCAACAAGGGGCGTCCCTTTGGCCGCCCGGTCGGCGAGGTCGGCAGCGGCATGCTGCAGGGCGCGGACGGTCCGCTGCCGTACAAGCTGTACCGGCCGGCGACGCCGGGGCCGCATCCGATCGTGGTGTATTTCCACGGCGGCGGCTGGGTGCTCGGCGACGAGATGTCGGACGATCCGTTCTGCCGCGACCTGTGCCGGCGCACCGGCATGATCATCGTCAGTGTCGGCTATCGCCATGCGCCCGAGCATCGCTTCCCGGCCGCGGCCGAGGACGGTTTTGCGGCGACGCGCTGGATCGCGGCCCATAGCGCCGAGCTCGGCGGCAGGGCAGGGCCGCTGCTGGTCGCGGGCTGGAGCGCCGGCGGCAACATCGCGGCCGTCACGTGCCAGCTCGCGCGCGATCGCGGCGGGCCCGAGATCGCGGGCCAGCTCCTGATCTGTCCGGTCACCGATTCCACATTCGACCGGCCGTCCTATGTCGACAACGCGACCGGCTATTTCCTGACCCGCGGGCTGATGTACTGGTTCTGGGACCTGTACTGCTCGCCGGCCGACCGCACCGACCCGCGCGTCGCGCCGCTGCGCGGCAAGCTCGAAGGCCTGCCGCCGACGTTCATCGCGACCAGCGAGTTCGATCCGTTGCGCGACGAGGGCATCGCCTATGGCGACGCGCTCGCCAAGGCCGGCGTCAAGGTCGAGCAGCTCGAGGCGCAGGGCCACTTCCACTCGTCGTTCGTGATGGTCGACGTCATCATCACCGGCGTTGCCGGCCGCGTGAAGATGGCGAAGGCGCTGCGGCGCTTCGCCGGCCTGCCCGAGGAGGTCGAGCAGGACAACGTCGCTACGCCGGAGGTCAACGCGGCGGCGAACTAGCTCGGGTTTGAATTGCAGCCGCGCTCCCTCTCCCGCTTGCGGGCACTTGCGGGGGAGGCGCGTTGCGAAAATATCGAAAACAACCCCATGCAAAGGAGCCGACGGCGGCCGGAATCCGACACGGCGACTGTTCGACCTAGCCACTTGACACGTCGGGCAACTCACGGGTATATTTCTAATATCCCGAAATCTCTCGCGCTAACCGAGCTCGAACGTCGTGACGCCGAACACGCGATCGATCCGGAGTGGCGGGATCGTGCCGGTATACATCCGCGCGGTCTCGAACACCGGTGACAGCCCGAGGCCTTGCGCCAGCGCGACGGCGTCGCGGTTGACCGCGGGGACATCGAGGAAGACCTCACCGCTGCCCGCGCTCGCGAGCAATGCCGCGACAACGGCCTCGGCGCCGGCACGGTCATCGGCAATGAGCGGACCGATCTTGCGGCCGGTCCGGCACGGGCGGATCACGCCCCAGCCGGCCAGCTTGCCGTCGCGCATCAGCGCGCGCCCGACATGTCCTGACGTGTTGATCCAGGCGCGCAGGAATGCCGGCCGCGGTGCGGGAAACACCGTGGCGTCATCGGCCTCGATCAGCGCCATCGGCAGATCGGTCAGCGCGACGGTGTCGCCGCTCGGCGCGGATGGTGTGGCGACAGTGCCGCCATAGCGCACATTGGCGTAAGCGAGCGCGAAGCCGGACTTCTGGTAGTTCGCCTGCTGCGCCACCACGCCATCGAGCCCGATCACGCGCGGGCGCGCATGCGCGATGGCCGCATTCCAGATCTTCAGGCCATGGCCGCGGCCGCGCAGATCCGGGCGCACGATGTAGAAGCCCAGAAACGAAAATTGCGCGCCGTAATTGACGCAGGAGATCACCGCGGCCGGCTCGCCATCGAGCTCGGCGATGAAGAAGCCTTGCGGATCCTCGGCGGCAAAGCAGGGCGCATCGGCGAGACCGGGATTCCATCCCTCCGCCGCGGCCCAGTCCACCGCGAGCGCGATCTCGTCCGGCTGCATCTGTCGGATGCTGAGGTCGTTCATGGTCGATCGCCTCGTCGTGCTGGAGTTATTGATCGTGCACATCGACGGCTGGAGAACAATACCCCCCGTGACGATCTAAAGAACGTACGTCCGTCATGTTGATGAGGCTGCCAACGAGTCCGCGCAAAGCGCGGCCGGATGATAAACTCTTGGCCGTCTCCAAGCACGACGGCCACCAGCCGGGCCGCGCATGCTTCGAGGCTCGCTACGCGAGCACCTCAGCATGACGGGATGAAGAGCGCGTTGGTCCGCGATGAGACGTCGATCTCACCCGGCCTTCGGCCGGTACGCCGCGAAGAACACGCGCGTCGCGCTGTCGACGACGGTTGCGATCCGCTCCGGCGAGGGCGACGGCCTGGCCTGGAAGATGAATGCCTGGAACAGCGTCGCCTGGCACATCTGCATGAATTGCCAGGCCGCGAGCTGGTAGTCGTCGATCACGAGCTCGCCGAGCGCGGCGCGTGCCTCGAGATAGGCGGCAAAGCGGTCGACGGTGTGGGCGATGACGTGGGTGTAGAACCGGCTGCCGAGCTCGGGCATCCGCTCGGCGATCGCCATCACGGTGCGGATCGCCGAGCCGCCGCCGGGCCGGCACAACACCGCGACATAGGCGCGGCCGAATTCGGGGAGGGTGGTGTCGACGTCGCGCGCCGGATCGAAATTGAAGGCGACCTTGCCCTGCTCGAGCTTTTCCTCCTCGACGATTGACGCGAACAGCCCGGCCTTGTCGGGGAAATAGACGTAGAGCGTGCCCTTGGAGACGCCGGCAGCGCGTGCGATCTCGCCCATGCTCGCGCCGTCAAAGCCGAGCTCCAGGAATACCTTGCGGGCGCCGTCCAGGATCTGGCGGCGTTTCGACGATTCCTCCTCGCCGACGGACTGGAGGGAGGTTCGGGGCGCTGCAACCATTGAATTAGCTTCTCGGGAAAGAACTCAACCCAGAGTAGGAAAGGGAAGAATCGAAGCTTTATCATCTAGCGGGCGGGAATATAGATTGACCGAACCGTTCGGTCAATGGTATCTTAGGAGTGACGATGCGCCGCACGGCCCTTATTCCGCCATCGCGCGCGTCAAGATTTTTGTGGGGAGCCTCGGCCATGGCCGCAGCACGGGATCAGGCTGCACGCATTGTTCGTTCCGAGCCTGAGATGGCCGAGGACGCGATCGCGCGCGATGCATCCGCCGATCTCGGCGAGCAGGGCCGAGCTGAAGAAGCCAAGCGTCCCGCGGAGGCGCCGCCCGCGTCTGCGCCCGAGCAGCCGGCGGCTTCGCCCGCTGCGGCGCCGGCGCCGAAATCCGGCAAGCGCAAATTCGTGATGCTGGGCGTGGTCGGCCTGCTCGCGCTCGCTGCCGCGGGCTATGCCGCCTATTACCTGATGGTCGGGCGCTTCTACGTCTCGACCGACGATGCCTATGTCCGCGCCAACAACTCCATGCTCGGCGCGCGCGTCGCGGGCCATATCGCGGCGATCCTGCCCGGCGACAACGCGCTGGTGCGCGCAGGCGACGTAATCTTCCGGATCGATGATGGCGACTACCGTATCGCGGCCGACGCCGCGCGCACCAGGATCGCGACCCAGCAGGCGACGATCGAGCGCATCGGCCGCCAGGTTGCGGCGGCGGCGAGTTCGGTCGAGCAGGCGCAGGCCCAGCTCGTGTCCGCCCAGGCCGGCCTGAAGCGCGCCGATCTCGATTTCGATCGGCAGCAGGCGCTCAGCACCAAAGGTTTTGCCTCGCGTGCCACCTTTGAAGTCTCGGAGGCCGGCCGCGATCAGGGCGCGGCCAGCGTGCGGTCCGCGCAGGCGGCCTATGATGCGGCCAAGGACAATGTCGAGGTGACCAAGGCGCAGCAGGCCGAGGCCCGCGCCCAGCTCGCCGAATTGCAGACCCAGCTCGCCAAGGCCGAGCGCGATCTCGAATTCACCAATGTCCGTGCGCCGGTCGACGGCACCTTCTCCAACCGCCTGGTCAACACCGGCGACTATATCAATGTGGGCCAGCGGCTCGGCAATGTGGTGCCGCTCGACGGCGTCTACATCGACGCCAACTATAAAGAGACCCAGCTCAAGCGCATCCGCACCGGGCAGCGGGTGACGATCAAGGTCGACGCCTACGGCTTCCGCAAGTTCACCGGCCTCGTCGACAGCATTTCGCCGGCGGCGGGCTCGGTGTTCACGCTGCTGCCGCCCGACAACGCCACCGGCAACTTCACCAAGATCGTGCAGCGCCTGCCGGTCCGCATCCGCGTGCCTGCCAGCGTCGCCAAGCAGGGCCTCTTGCGCGCCGGCATGTCGGTCTACACCACCGTCGACACCCGCGAGGGCGCGGCCGATGCCGACGCCGAAACTGATCTCGACGCGCCGATGATGATCCATCCGCAGTGATGTCTTGAAGCTTCGGACAGAGTCCGAGGCTCGGAGCCGATGAGCCCATGGCTGATACGACCACTGCTTCACCCTCGATGATGACCGGCGCCCCGGAGTCCGAGCGCATCCAGCCGAAGCGGCTGGTTGCCTTCATCATCATGGTGTTCGGCATGTTCATGTCGATCCTGGACATCCAGATCGTCTCGGCCTCGCTGTCCGAGATCCAGGCCGGCCTGTCGGCATCCTCGACCGAAGTGTCGTGGGTGCAGACCGCCTATCTGATCGCCGAAGTGATCGCGATTCCGTTGTCCGGATTCCTGTCGCGCGCGCTTGGCACGCGGCTGTTGTTCGCGATCTCCGCGTTCGGCTTCACCGCCTCGAGCCTGCTGTGCGGCTTCGCCTCCTCGATCGAGCAGATGATCCTGTGGCGCGCGCTGCAGGGTTTTCTCGGCGCCGGCATGATCCCGACGGTGTTCGCCTCGGCCTACACGATCTTCCCGCGCACCAAATTCCACATCGTGGCGCCGATCATCGGCCTCGTCGCGACGCTGGCGCCGACCGTTGGACCGACCGTCGGCGGCTACATCACCGACCTGATGTCGTGGCACTGGCTGTTCTTCATCAACATCGTGCCCGGCGTCATCATCACGGCAGGCGTGCTGGCGCTGGTCGATTTCGACCAGCCGAACTTCGCGCTGCTCGAGCGCTTCGACTGGTGGGGGCTGATCTTCATGGGCGGCTTCCTCGGCTCGCTTGAATATGTGCTGGAGGAGGGGCCGCAATATGAGTGGCTGCAGGACACCTCGGTCGCGGTCTGCGCCGCGATTGGCTTCGTCTCGGCGGTCGCGTTCTTCTGGCGCGTCTTGACCGCGGAGGAGCCGATCGTCGATCTCTACGCCTTCAGTAACCGCAACTTCGCGGTCGGCTGCGTGCTGCAGTTCTGCATCGGCATCGGGCTCTATGGCCTGACTTATGTCTATCCGCGCTATCTCGCGGAGGTTCGCGGCTACAGCGCGCTGATGATCGGCGAGACCATGTTCGTCTCCGGCGTCACCATGTTCTTGATGGCGCCGGTGGTCGGGCGGCTGATGCAGAAGGTCGATTTGCGCTACATCATCGCCTTCGGCCTCGTGACCTTCGCGCTCGGCTCCTGGCAGATGACCTGGATCACCCGCGACTATGATTTCTACGAGCTGCTGCTGCCGCAGATCCTGCGCGGCATCGGCATGATGTGCGCCATGGTGCCGACCAACAACATCGCGCTCGCGACGTTGCCGCAGGATCGCGTCAAGAACGCCTCCGGCCTGTTCAACCTGATGCGCAACCTCGGCGGCGCGGTAGGTCTCGCCGTCATCAACGAGGTGCTCAACGACCGCACCGATCTGCACATCTCGCGGCTGCATGACCGCGTGACCTGGGGCAACACCACCGCGGTCGAGACCCTCAACATGTTCACCCAGCGCATGCAGGGCATGGGCGATTCCGCCATCATGGCGATGAAGCAGCTCTCGCAGATCGTGCACCGTCAGGCAGCAGTGATGGGCTATGGCGATGCCTTCTTCATGCTGTCGTTGTTCTATGTCGCGCTCAGCCTTCTGGTGCTGTTCGTCAACAAGCCGCCGTCGATGACCGCGAGCGGCGGCGACGCGCATTAGGTGTCATCGGTTTTCGTAGCCCGCATGAGCGAAGCGATATGCGGGACCGATCTCGGCAGTTCATCACTGAACGTGACGCGGCCCCGGATATCGCTTCGCTCATCCGGGCTACGAAAGTGTGCCGTTGTCGCCGGGCTGAGTGCATCGCATCGGCGCGCGGGCTGCGCCCGGTCGCGTGAATAGCTGATATCGCCGACACATTGACGCACTCACGCCGATGTTACCTTGCCAATCGCGCGTGATGCATTTATAAGCAGCGCTTCCTTACTCGAACCGGGGAGATGCGCATGAAGTCGCTTATTTCGCAGATCGCGCGCCCGCGTTCGACGGTGCTGGACGCCTTTACGCGTTAGCTCCCGGCGCTGATCGGGTCTGATCCCCGATCATCAAAACGTCCCAACAATTTATCGACAATTTCCAGCGGCGCTCGCGGCCGGATTCCGCCCGCACGTCGCCTCAGATGGAGTCGGCACGCGCTGCAAAGGCGTGGCCGGAATGTGCCATGACCTCTCTGACGACCAAGCGGCCGGCCGCAATCCGGATCGTGCTTCCCTTTGTCTTCCGCCATTGGCTGGAACAGCCGCTGCGTGCCTCCGCGGTGACGGCCGGATTCCTCGGCGCAACCGCGGCCGACCTGTTCATGCCGGTGTTTTCCGGCCATCTGGTCGACGCGCTGACCGCGGGCGCCACCAATGCGGCCGCGCGCCATGCGGCGATGCTGGCGTTCGGCGCCATCGTCGGCCTCGGCGCGCTGTCGCTGGTGCTGCGGCTGGTCGGCATCCAGACCATCGTGCCGTTCACGCTGAAGACGATGTCCGATGTCGGGCAGCAGGCCTTCATGCGGGTGCAGCGCTTCTCGACGGACTGGCACGCGAATTCGTTCGCCGGCTCCACCGTGCGCAAGATCACGCGCGGCATGTGGGCGCTCGATTTGCTGAACGACACCATCCTGATGGCGCTGCTGCCGTCGGTCGTGGTGCTGGTCGGTTCGATGATCCTGCTCGGCGTGCATTGGCCGCAGCTCGGCGCGGTGATCGCGGTCGGCTCGGTGATCTATGTCGCGATGACCATGGTGTTCCAGGTGCGCTACGTCGCGCCTGCCGCGCGCGTTTCCAATGCGTGGGACACCAAGGTCGGCGGCACGCTGGCCGACGCCCTGACCTGCAACGCGGTGGTGAAGTCGTTCGGCGCGGAGACGCGCGAGGACGTGCGGCTCGACGGCGTCATCAGCCGCTGGCGCCGACGAGTGCGGCGGACCTGGTTCCGCTACAATCACACCTCGACGGCGCAGCTCGTGGTGCTGCTGTGCTTCCGCGCCTCGGTGATCGGCGGCGATCCTGCTGTGGGCGCAGGGCCGCGCCACGCCGGGCGACGTCACCTATGTGCTGACCAGCTACTACATCATCCACGCCTATCTGCGCGATGTCGGCATGCACATCAACAACCTGCAGCGTTCGGTGAACGACATGGAGGAACTGGTGCAGATCCATGGCGAGCCGCTCGGCATCGTCGATGCGGACGATGCTGGGACGATCGACATCCAGGGCGGCCGCATCGTGTTCGACGACGTCACGTTTCACTATGGCGGCCACCGCCGGCCGCTCTATGACGGGCTGTCGGTCGACATCGACGCCGGCGAGCGGGTCGGCCTGGTCGGGCGCTCCGGCTCCGGCAAGACGACCTTCGTCAAGCTGGTGCAGCGGCTCTACGACGTCTCCGCTGGCCGGATCCTGATCGACGGTCAGGACATCGCCAGGGCGACGCAGCAATCGCTGCGCAGCCAGATCGCGATCGTGCAGCAGGAGCCGATCCTGTTCCACCGCACGCTGGCGGAGAACATCGCCTATGGCCGGCCGGGCGCCGGCATGGAGGCGATCGAGCAGGCGGCGCGGCTTGCCAATGCGCACGACTTCATCATGCGGCTGCCGAAGGGTTACGGCACGCTGGTGGGCGAGCGCGGTGTCAAGCTGTCGGGCGGCGAGCGGCAGCGCGTGGCGCTGGCGCGCGCCTTCCTGGCCGATGCGCCGATCCTGATCCTGGACGAGGCGACCTCGAGCCTCGATTCGGAATCCGAGGCGCTGATCCAGCAGGCGATGGAACGGCTGATGAAGGGCCGCACCTCGATCGTGATCGCGCACCGGCTGTCGACCGTGCGCAGCATGGATCGCATCCTGGTGTTCGACCGCGGCGAGATCGTTGAGCAGGGCACCCATGCGGTGCTGGCCGCGCGTCCCGGCGGCATCTATCGCGGCCTGTTCGAGCGCCAGGCGACCGAGTTCGGTCAGGCCGCGGCTGAGTGAGATGGCGCATGGCTGGAGCGCCGGTTCTGATTGGATCAGCACCGGCGCTCCCGTATCGCCCGCGCTATGTCGGCGCCAGTCCGTTCCACACCAGCGCGACGCCGGACAGGAACAGCAGCAGCAGCACGACGTCGGAGAAATTGCGGTCGCTGAGCGCGTGATAGAGCCGCGCGCCGAGCCAGGCGCCGAGCAGCGTCCCCGGAAACGCGCACGCCACCAGCCAGATCAGCTCGGGCTTCGCCAGGCCGCTTGCGATCTGCACGCAAAGCGCGGCCGCCAGGATCGTGAAGTTGAAGATCTGGAACACGCCGCGGCGCTGCTGCTTGCCCCAGCCGCGCACGCTGGCCCACAGGATCGGCAGCGGGCCGGACAGTCCGGCGAGGCCGCCGAGGATGCCGCCGGCAAATCCGATCGCGCCGTCGGCCCATTTGCCGCCGAAGGCGATCGACATCGGCTTGCGTTGCAGGAACAACGCGGTCGGAAACACCAGCAGGAAGACGCCGATCGTCAGCTTGAAGACCTCGGGGTCGGCCCGCGCGATCAGCAGGATGCCGATCGGCACGCCCGCGAGGCCTGCGATGACGAACGGCCAGACCAGACGGAAATCGATGCTCTTCCAGATCGACGGCAAGGTCGAGAGCTGCGCGATGACCGAGCAGACCAGCACCAGCGGCACCGCGAGTGTCGGCGGCAGCACATAGAGCCAGATGCCGAGCGCCATCAGCGCGGTGCCGAAGCCGGCAAGGCCGGAGACGAAACCGCCGGCAAGCGCGCCGAAGAACAGGATCGCATAGCTTGCCGGGTTCATTTTTTCTCCTTCGTCATTCCGGGATGGTCCGAAGGACCAGACCGCAGGTGCGCAATCGCGCACCGGGGAATCTCGAGATTCCGGGTTCGATGCTGGCGCATCGCCCCGGAACGACGGTGGTGTTTGGCGCCACGTTTACACAACGCGTCTCGCAGGTACTATTCAAAATCGCGGCTCATCAACGATAATCGGAACGGAAGCATCCCATGACTTCAGGCTCGCCTGCGAATTCGCAAAAAACCTTTCTGGTCTGTCACGGCGCCTGGTCGGCAGGCTGGGCATGGAAGAAGATGCATCCCCTGATGCAGGCCGCCGGCCATCGGCTGGTCACGCCGAGCTACACCGGGCTTGGCGAGCGCGCGCACCTTGCGCATCAAGGACTCGACCTCGAGGCGCATATCCAGGATGTGCTCAGCGTCATCAGTTACGAGGACCTGCACGACATCGTGCTGATCGGGCACTCCTATGGCGGCATGGTCGCGACCGGCGTCGCCGATCGGGTGCGCGAGCGCATCGCGCAGATGATCTATATCGACGCTTTCGTGCCGCGCGACGGCCAGTCGCTGTTCGATCTCAACGAATCGGCCATCGAGACCATGCGTGAGTTCGCGAGCGACGGCGACGGCTGGCGTATTCCGCCGATGCCGGTGCCGCCGGACACGTCGCCCGCCGACGTCGCATGGCTGAGCGCGCGGCGCGTCGACATGCCGATCAAATGCTTCGAGCAGAAATTGCGGTTGAAGCACGGCGAGACCAGCCTGCCGCGCAGCTACATCTACGCCACCCGCGCCACGCAGGCCGACACGTTCGGCCAGTTCGCCCGGCGCATCAGGAACGAAGCCGGCTGGCGCTATTTCGAGATCGACGCCAGCCACTCGCCGAACGTCACCGCACCGGAGGCGCTGATGGCGATGCTCATGGAGATTGTTTCCTGAGGCGATCTCTAGCGATCCAGATCGTATTCGTGCACGGCAATCCTCGTTCACGGACGAGATCTATCAGCGCTGCGGTGAAAGATCCGAGCGTTACGATAAAAAGTATGGCGACACCATATTCGTGCCGCAGCTGGAAATAGGTACTGACGAATGCCACGATCACCAGCAGGCACGTCAGGATGGCGCTTATTGTGGAGAACATGATAGGCGATTGAGGAGCTCGGCACGGCGCCTCAGCCGGGGCATGTCTCTCTTACGCCCTGTTTTGGCATCATCGCCGTCCGGGACCGCATCAAGAGCTTGTATCCGGTCGGTCACGCGGTTCATGCGGGAAATCAGCGTCCGGATTGGGTTTGAGGTTCTGGCGGGCACTGATCGACTGGCGGTTGCATTGACCAATGCCGCTGCAACGCCGCGCCCTGTCCGCTTCAGCATGCGACAGACCGCGCGCAACCGCGACGGCTGGCGTATGCCGCGGGCTGCCGATGCCGCGCCGGAATCAATCAGCCGCTTGTTTGCCCGGGATCATGCACCGCGCGCGTCGCGGACGGCTTGAGCGACCTTTGTCGCCTGCGATACGCGTCCGATCTTTGCGCCTGCAATGATCTTTCGTCGGCGTTCGCTTGGCTTCGACGCCATGCCTTCGCCCGCGGTGCCTCCTGCCGGGGGACGCGTCGTGAAGTTCGCGGCCCGGTGCAGCGCGAGGGCCTTTCGCGCTGCTTCGACATGTGCGGTCCGGGCTGCCAGATTGTGCTGACGCCTCAGCTCCGTGTTGACCCGTTTCAGCGCTGCCGCGAAGACCTGTTTTCGCTCTGACGCATGCTTCGCGGTTCCTGGAAAGCTCGTGCCGCGAGCCTCGGCCTTTCCGCGGCTCTCTCGCTGCTTTTGTCGGCCGACCGTTCGCTCCTTGTCGCGCATCTTGCGCAAGCGGGGTCGCATGGCCTCGAGCTCGCTCACCTCGACGCCGTAGATGGCGGGATGATGCGTCAGGCGGATTGCTTCATACTCGTCGTGGCTGAGGATGCTGCGTTCGAACTTGCAGGCGACCGACATTCCTATTCCTCCTTTTGATCTTCTTGAATCTCGGGGCAGAAGGACACGTCCAGCTGTAGCGGATCATAGCTGCAATGTCGCCGGATGGCCAATCTGCTACCATCCAAACCCGGGCAGCGCTTCGATCGCAGTGATCGATTGTCAAAGCACAGTGGCTCCTACTTTTCTGCGTCGTTGTCCTTGAGACGAATCCCCTCAGTGCGCAGAGCCGCAAAGAGAGCCGCGATATCTTCGGGCTCCATATTGTTGGGGCACATCCCGTTCAGTTGCTCGGTCGTGATCGTGCCGGTGCTGCTGGCGATGTCTCTTGCCTTCGCCATGATCTTCTGAAGGTCCATCTGCGATCCTCCGCGAGAGGCACACTCTACGCCCGCCACCCCATGCATGTCGCCTTTTAAGAAAGGTGGGCTGTGGCGGCACTGAAGCGATCGGTTCGCTTCGCTTCGCTTCGAGTTGAGATAATATCGTTCGAAGTTCGCCGTCGGAACTAGGCAGCGACCGCAACTTTGTCTCGCATGTTCGGTTGAACTGCGACATAATGAGCGCCTCGCGTGCTGGTGAGCATGGATTCATGAACCGTAGCCCCGTGCTCGTAGACCTGGCGCTTCAAGGTGGGGGATCGCACGGTGCGTTCACGTGGGGTGTCCTGGATCGGCTTCTCGAAGAACCTTGGTTTCAGATTGCGGGCATATCCGGGACATCGGCCGGAGCAATGAACGCAGCCGTGCTGGCGGATGGTTGGACCGCGGGCGGCGCTGCCGGCGCACGCGAAGCGCTTGAAAAATATTGGCGAAGCGTCTCGCGCGCCGCCGCATTCAGTCCGTTGCAACGGTCGCCGCTCGACCGCCTGATGGGACGCTGGTCGCTTGACAGCTCCCCGGCCTATCTCTTTACCGATTTGATGTCGCGGATGCTTTCACCCTACGACCTCAATCCGCTTGGCTTCAATCCGCTACGCGACATATTGAACGACAGTATCGATTTCGAGCGTCTTGCACGCGCGCCGATCAAGCTCTTCATCACCGCCACGCGCGTGCGTACGGGCCGCGGACGGATTTTTCGCAACGCGGAGATTACCGCGGAAGTCCTGCTCGCGTCGGCTTGCTTACCAACGATGTTTCGCGCGATCGAGATCGATGGCGAGCCCTATTGGGACGGCGGCTACGCGGGCAATCCCACGATTACACCGCTCGTCCGCGAGACCGACGCGCGCGACACCGTCGTCGTCCAGATCAACCCGACCGAGCGTCCGGAGCAGCCGCGCACGGCCGCTGACATTCTCAACCGGCTTAACGAGATCTCGTTCAACTCGCCGCTGGCAAAGGAGCTGCGGATGATCGCGTTGCTTCGCCAGGTCGCCGATCCCGGTACAGGGGAAGGCGCCCGCTGGGCGCAGATGAAGACGCACCGGATCAAGAGCGACATGCTCGCGACGTTCGGTTCGTCATCCAAGCTCAATGCCGAATGGGCGTTCGTGGCCAAGCTGCACGAGGAAGGGCGGCGAGCCGCCGGCGAATTCCTCGACGCCCATGGCGCCGATCTCGGTGAGCGTTCGACCGCAGATCTCGATATTCTGCTGGCGGAGTGCTGAGACGATGGGTCTTCTCGGCATTCTCGTCGGGCTTGGACTGCTGGTCTGTCTCGCTTTCCGCGGTTGGAGCGTGCTGCTGCTCGCGCCGCTCTGTGCGCTGGTGGCCGCAGCCTTCGGTGGCGAGCCGCTGCTTGCCAACTGGACGCAGACCTTCATGGGTAGTGCGTCGGAGTTTCTCGCGCAGTTCTTTCCTATTTTTCTGCTTGGCGCCGTGTTCGGAAAGCTCATGGATGACAGCGGCGCGGTCGCTGCGGTCGCGGGCTTCATCTCCCGGTGCCTGGGCGAACGCCGGATCATCCTTGCGGTCGTGCTCGCAGGCGCACTGGTCACCTACGGCGGCGTCAGCCTGTTCGTCGCCTTCTTTGTCATCGTTCCGATGGCGCAGTCGCTGTTTCGCACGGCGGGGATTCCACGTCGTCTGGTACCGGCGGCGGTCATTCTCGGGACTTCGACCTTCACCATGTCGGCGCTGCCGGGCACGCCGTCGATACAGAATGCGATACCGATGCCTTTCTTCGGCACGACCCCCTTTGCCGCACCGGGCCTCGGCGTTGTCGCCTCGATCATCATGCTGAGCGTCGGGCTGTGGTGGCTGCTTCGCGCGGAGAAGGCAGCGCATCGCGCAAAAGAGGGGTATGGCGACGAGCCGCCGGTGCCGGCGGATGCAGCCGACGACGAGCTGTTGCGCGAGCGGGCTACGACGGCGCGAGAATTCGACCCGGCGGAGCTCCGCCACGGATATCACAGCGATGCCGCTGTCCCGATTTTCAACGCCATCCTTCCCCTGATCGTCGTCGTCGCCGTCAATCTAGTGATGTCGCTGGTTGTGCTGCCTCGGCTTGATTTCTCGTTCCTGGCCGAACAGCGGTGGGGAAATACATCACTGGCTGCCGTGGCCGGTGTCTGGTCGGTTGTCGTGGCGTTGGCGGGAGCGATCGTGACGGTCATCCTCTGCAACTGGACGCGGCTGCCCGCACTGCGACGAACGATGGATGCCGGTGCCAACGCGTCGGTCCTGCCGGCCCTGAGCGTCGCAAGCCTTGTCGGATTCGGCGCCGTTATCGCCTCGCTTCCCGCCTTCGGCGTGGTGCGGGACTGGGTGTTGCGAATTGAAGGCGGTCCATTGGTGTCGCTCGCGGTCGCGACGAACATCCTTGCGGCGCTGACGGGGTCGGCTTCCGGCGGCTTGACGATCGCGCTCGATGCGCTGGGACGGACCTATATGGACCTTGCCGCGGAGGCGGGTATTGACCCCGGCCTGTTGCATCGCGTCGCGGTGATCGGTTCGGGAACGCTGGACATTCTACCTCACAACGGCGCTGTCGTTAGCCTGCTTGCGATCTGTGGGCTCAAGCATCGCGATAGCTATCTCGACATTGTCATGGTCGGCATCGTGAGTTCTGTCATTGCACTCGCAGCGGTGATTGCGATCGGCACCGCATTCGGGTCGTTCTGACGCAAGACGATGGGTTGGCTCTACTTCCCGCCGGCGCGCGTAGCTGGAACGATGCTGATCTGAAAATGGCGAGGGGCCCGGCGTGTCGCGCCGAGCCCCTCATGGTCCATCTTCAAGACGCGTTTTCTTCACGCGAACCGGAAATCCACTTCGCTCGAAAACGCTTTAGAATATCAGCCGGCCTGTAAGCCGGGTTCTGTAGGGCACCATTCTCGCGAATGGTACGCGACGGCCATTCCTCTGGGACAAGGTTTGCACCTTGCCTCGGGCAACCTACCCGGACAGCGGGCCTGACATCGCCCTGCGGTGTTATCGCGCGTGCGCGAACTAACCGCGTTGCCGTCCCTATTCGGTTTTGCTCCCGGTGTGGTTTGCCATGCCATCTCCGTTGCCGGAAACGCGGTGCGCTCTTACCGCACCTTTTCACCCTTACTTCCTCCGAGGAGGGAGCGGTTCGTTCTCTGTGGCACTTTCCCTGGGGTCGCCCCCGCCGGATGTTATCCGGCACCGCATGTCGATGGAGCCCGGACTTTCCTCCCCCGCGGCCTTTCGGCGCTTGCGGGAGCGGCCGTCCGGCCGACTGACGGCCTACGCATGCGGGCTTTGGCCGCCCGCGTCAAGCGATTGCGATGGTTAACCCCTGGCCCGGCGCCCGGCGGGTCCTCGATTTTGACATTCGCAGAGGAGGGGCCTTTGATATCGATTTTATCGATCCAAAGGTCGAGGCGCCATGGATACCGAACTGGCCCGGACGTTCCTGACGGTGGTGAGCGCCGGCAACTTCATCACCGCGGCGGAGCGGCTGCATGTCAGCCAGTCGACCGTCAGCACCCGCATCCACACGCTCGAGCAGCAGCTCGGCTGCGTGCTGTTCGTGCGCAACAAGGCCGGCACCACGTTGACGCCGGCCGGCCGGCAGTTTCAGCGCCACGCCTCGGTGCTGGTCCGCACCGTCGAGCAGGCGCGCCATGATGTCGGAATCCCCAAGGGATTTTCCGCGACGCTGGTGGTCGGCGGCCGCATCGGACTTTGGGAAGAGTATCTGCTGCGCTGGCTGCCGCTGATGACGCGGGCGCATCCCGACATCTCGATCCGCGCCGAGAGCGCGCTCGAGCCCGAGCTGATGCAGGGGCTGGTCGAGGGACGCATCGACATCGGCGTGATGTACACGCCGCAGAGTCGCCCCGGCCTCAAGGTCGAGCAGCTGTTCGAGGAGCAGCTCATCCTGGTGTCGACCGATCCGAAAAGCGCACCGGAGCCGGGACCGGGCTATGTCTATGTCGATTGGGGCCCCGAATTCTACGCGCGTCACGCCACGCTGTTTCCGAATTTCGCCGGCCCCGCGCTGACGGTGAATATCGGCTGGCTCGGATTGCAGCATCTTTTGGAGAATGGCGGCTCTGGCTTCTTCGCGCGTCGTATCGTGGAGCCGCTCCTGAAGGCGCGGCGGCTGCACGCCGTCGCCGGCGCACCTGGCTTTGCGATGCCCGCCTATGTCGCCTATCCGGCTGACAGCCAGGACGATCATCTGGCGCGCGCGGTCGAGACCATGCATCGGCTTGCCGCGTCGCAGGTTAATGCGAGCGCGGACCTGCCGCGGGCCCGGCCTGCCGCGCGGCGGCGGCGCTGACCGCGATTGCTATCGGCATCTCCGATCGATTCCATCGGCTTTCTTCGCTTGTCAGCGCCAACGTCCGCGTTCACAGCAGGATCGGGATCAGCAGGAGGTCAAACGATGGATATTGCGGCAGAAGTGGGAGACGCGTTGCTCAAGGGAGCCTCCGACGCGATCGTTGCGACCGATGTCGAAGGCCGTATCAGCTTGTGGAATCCCGGCGCGGTCAGGATGTTCGGCTTCAGCGCCGAGGAGGCGATCGGACAATCGCTCGATTTGATCATTCCGGAGAATCTGCGCGCGCGTCACTGGGCCGGCTTCCGGCACACGATGGCGACCGGGACGAGCCGTTACGGTCAGGGCGATCTGCTGTCGGTGCCGGCGCTGACCAGGCACGGGACGCGCATCTCCGTCGAATTCACCATCGAGATGCTGCACGATGCGGCGCACAAGGTCGCCGGCACCGTCGCGGTGATGCGCGACGTGACCAAGCGTTTCGAGGAGCTCAAGGAGTTGCGGCGCCGCGCCGCGCAGCAGGCCGCGACATCGTCGTAAAGGCTGGGAAGCCATGCCGTCATTGCGAGGAGCTCGCGACAAAATTGCGAAGCAATTTTGCGCTGAAGCGACGAAGCAATCCATCGCTCCGCACATGCGACAGATGGATAGCTTCGCGGAGCCTGTCATCGGGCGCGCGTTCGCGCGACCCGGTGGCTCGCAGTGACGCGGATAAGGCTACAAGCAAATGCCAGGTTCTCGGTCATCCCCTCCGGAGCCGATCACGGCCGCTGGAGCTACTTTCCCGATCGCAGGCGGGTCTCCGCCAGCGCGGTCACAAGGCCGATGACCAGCATCGAGGCCACGATGTCGGCTTCCGCACCGAAACCAAATGCGATCACCGTCGCTGCGGCGACCGCCGCAAGGATCGCGATGGTCAGCCCTTCGTCGGCGATCAGCTGACGCAACGCCTTCAGGCGCGTGATGCCCCGTTGCATTGCCTGCTCACACGCCGAGCGGATTGCCGCCCGCGGCGATGTTCGAGGCGACCTGACTGGCGTGGTGGCGCGGTTTCGCCACGATCCGGCTGCGCAGGATTCGGTACAGCATCGACAGCAGGAGCCGGGAAAGGCGTGTGGCTGTCTGCGGCAGTGGTGTCATGGCGAAGTCCTCCGGGCATCCGAAGGCTACGCGCTGCCATGAATTTAACAAACGAATAATATTGGCCATTACTATCGGATTATCCGATATAAGCTGGCTCCGCGGCCCGCCGGGCCGGGGAGACATTCACGCCGGGCGGCCAAAATAATTTATCCTGACGATGTCGTCCTGCGTGTCGCCCGTTCGACTGGGTGTCGGCGATCCAGCCGATCAAGAGGAGTTCTCAAGATGCAATATCTGTTGCTGATCTACCGGAGCGACGCGGAATATGGCCGCATGACTGCCGACGACCGCAAGGCCCTGTCGGCGGAATATGGCGTCTACACCCAGTCCATCATCCAGAGCGGACACTTCAAGGCGGGTGACGGGCTGCAGCCGGTGTCGACCGCGACCACCGTTCGGGTGCGCGACGGCAAGACGCTGACAACCGACGGGCCGTTTGCGGAAACCCGCGAACAACTCGGCGGCTATTATCTGGTCGATGCCAAGGATCTCGACACGGCGCTCGGCCTCGCGGCGCGGATTCCCGGCGCCAAGACCGGCTCGATCGAAGTCAGGCCGGTGATGATCTACGACAAGTGATGGTTTCGTCGTTCCGGGGCGTGCGAAGCGCGAACCCGGAACCTCGAGATTCCGGGTTCGATGCTTCGCATCGCCCCGGAATGACGGTGAGACCATGACCCCCAGCCAGATCGAAAAAGTGTTTCGCGACGAGGCGGGCCGGGCGCTCGCAACGCTGATCCGTCTCGTCGGCGATTTCGACCTGGCCGAAGATGCGCTTCAGGATGCTTTTGCCGTGGCGCTGCAGCGCTGGCCGATCGGCGAATTCCCCTCCAATCCGCGTGCCTGGCTGGTCAATGTCGGCCGCAACAAGGCGATCGACCGCGTTCGCCGCGCGGCGACGTTTCGCGGCAAGCAGCAGGAACTGACGCATCAGATCCTGCTCGATGCAGAGTCCTCGCCCGAGCCGGCCGATGCAACGCTTGACGACGACATGCTGCGGCTGATCTTCACCTGCTGCCATCCGTCGTTTGCGGCAGAGGTCCAGGTCGCGCTGACCTTGCGCACGGTGTGCAGGCTGACGACGGTCGAGGTCGCGCGCGCCTTCCTGGTGAGCGAGGACGCCATGGCGCAGCGCCTCTTGCGCGCCAAGCAAAAGATAAAACTCGCCGGCATTCCCTATGAGGTGCCGGAGCGTGAGGCGCTGGAGCCGCGCCTCACCGGCGTGCTCGCGGTGATCTACCTCGTCTTCACCGAAGGTTATGCGGCGACCGCCGGCGAGGATCTGATGCGGCCCGATCTTGCCCGCGAGGCGATCCGGCTGGCGCGGCTGATCGATGCGCTGATACCGGCGCGCGGCGAGATCAAGGGGCTGTTGGCGCTGATGCTGCTGCATGATGCGCGCCGCGCCGGCCGCCAGACCGCCGGCGGCGATATCGTGCTGCTCGAGGAGCAGGACCGTTCGCTGTGGGATTTCCAGCAGATCGCCGAAGGCCTCGAACTGGTCGAGGAGGCGCTGCGGATGCCGGGCCGGCCGCAGTCCTACGCCGTGCAGGCGGCGATCGCCGCGCTGCACGCGCGGGCGCCGAGTTACAAGGACACCGACTGGCCGCAGATCGCCGGTCTTTACGAGGTGCTGCTGCGCATCAGCCCGTCGCCGGTGATCGAGCTCAATCACGCCGCCGCGGTGTCGATGGTCGATGGTCCGGCGCGCGCGCTCGACCTGATCGACGCGCTGGACGCGCGCGGCACTTTGAAGGGATATGACCAGCTGCCCGCGGTGCGCGCCGACCTGCTGCGCCGCCTCGGCCGCAAGGATGAAGCGCGGCAGGCCTATCTCGCCGCAACGGCAGCCACGCAACTCGAACCGCTGCGCCGGCTCTATGCGCGGCGCATCGCCGAGATGGGGTGACGCACCCCATCTCTTGCGTGGCCAGTGACGGCGCGCCATTCATCCACGATGGTCAGCGCGCCGTGAGGCGTTGAGCGTGCTCAGTACCCTGTCTTTGCCTTGGCGCCGGTGCTCGATTGCCCGGTCGTCGTCCCCTTCGACATGCCGGTCGTGGTGCCGGGTGCCATCTTCTTCTGCGCGTGATGGACCTTCTGGGTCTTGTGATGGGTCGACGACATGGTCTTGCTTTGGGTCGACATAGCGCCAGCGGCTGCCGGAGCGACAATGAGGCCGACGGCGGCGGCTCCTGCGATCAGTGCTTTGAACATGGACGAATCTCCACTCGGACCGCCCCACCTACAAAGACCGCTCATGCCGAAAAGTTCCAACGTGCACGCACACTTGGCCGGTAAATGCACCGCTCCTCGCGACGACGGACGGAGGCCAGCCTAGCTCGACGCGACCACCGTCGCCGCATCCGGCGGCAGGCTCTCGAGCAGCGCGTGCAGTGTGGCCATGGTGGAACGGTCGGCGATCCCGTCGATGCGCTCCGGGCGGAAGTGGCGCTGGAAGGCGGTGACGACCTCCATGGTCGGGCCGTCGAACTTGCCGTTGGTCGGGATGTTGTAGCCGTAGCGCCGGAACGCGGCCTGCATGTTGGAGACGCTGTCGCTGATCGCACCGAGCTGCAGCGCGTCGCCGCGCACGATCGGCGCCGGCTGCACCCAGTGCCCGACGCCGGAATTGGCCAGCGAGTGCCACGGGAATTTCTCGCCGGGATCCTTCTTGCGCGCCGGTGCCACGTCGGAATGGCCGAGCACGCGATGCGGGACCACCATGCGGCGAAGCATGATGCCGCGGCACAGCGCGATGACAGCCGCGATCTGGCGCAGCGGAAAATCCGGATAGCCCCAATCGTGGCCGCGATTGACGATCTCGACGCCGATCGAGCAGGAGTTGATGTCGTCATCGCCAGCCCACGCGGACACGCCGGCGTGCCAGGCGCGCTTGCTCTCCGGCACGCACTGCACGATGCGGCCGTCCTCGAGCACGATGTAGTGCGCCGAGACCTCGGTGCCGGCCGTGCACAGCTGGGTGATCGCACCCTCGACGTCGGGCATGCCGGTGTAGTGCAGCACGATCATGTCGGGTTGCCGGCCATTGGCGCGATCGCCGAAGTTCGCCGACGGGATCACGTCGGAGGCGATCGAGGAATCCGGCGTGAACGTCTTCGCCTCCGCCACCCCCTTTGGAACAGGGAGGGCGCGCTGACGCTTCGAATCAGCGTTGCCGGACGAAGACGAACTTGAAGCCATACGAATCACTCAAACCCGAACCAGGAGAAAGCATTTTGACATATGGATAAACAAATAGGCGTTTACTATTCCTTTACCGTGCGGGCCGCGCAATCGACCCCTGCCGGTTCCACGATCCGCATGATGCGCTGCGCATTGTGCCCGGAGCGGGTCGCGAGGGTATCACTCGAATGCGGATCAAAGCCGCGCGATTCCGCTAACCGATCATCAACGTTTTCTTAACGTTAAGTGCCGTTACTGAGAGGTGAAGTGCCGAACCGGTTTCGGGGGACGGCCAAAGGACGCTGAGCCCCGCTGTTTGCGCGAAATCCCATGGAAACCCTCCCAATTCCGGTCGGATATCAGGATTTGCGGCCGAGAACGGGAGTTGGCGCTGGCGTCACGCAGCGGCTTTTTCACGCGTTTTCGAGCGAAGTGGATACCGGTTCGCGTGAAGAAAACGCGTCAAGACAGGAATCCAGAGCCCCGTTCCGATCCAATCGGAACGAAGAAGGCTCTGGGCGCGAGGATTCGAGGCGCAATGAGTCGGCGCGCACCCAGCTTGCATGCCAGTTACGCGGCCCCGCCCGGGAGCGGCGCATGAGCGAGCGTGCGCCGCGTCACATTTCGGTGCTGGGCCGCGAGGCGGTCGCGCATCTCGCTCCGCGCGCCGGCGGCATTTATGTCGACGCCACCTTCGGTGTCGGCGGCTACAGCCGGGCGATCCTCGATGTCGCCGAGACCCGCGTGATCGGCATCGACCGCGACCGCACCGCGATAACCGGCGGCTTCGATCTGGTCGACGGCGCGGGCGGTCGGCTGACGCTGGTCGAGGACCGCTTCTCCAACCTCGCCGAGGTCTGCGCGTCGCACGGGGTGGATAAGGTCGACGGCGTCGTGATGGATGTCGGCGTCTCCTCGATGCAGCTCGACCAGGCCGAACGCGGCTTCTCATTCCGGCTCGGCGGTCCGCTCGACATGCGGATGGCCCAGAGCGGCCCGACCGCGGCCGACGTGGTCGCGACCGCTTCCGAGAAACAACTCGCCGACATCATCTATATCTTCGGCGAGGAGCGGCATTCGCGCGGCGTCGCCCGCGCCATCGTCGCCGCGCGCAAGGACGTGCCGATCACGACGACCGACGCGCTTGCCGATATCGTCGCGAAGGTCGTGCGCGCCAAGCCGAACGAGATCCATCCGGCGACGCGGACCTTTCAGGCGCTGCGCATCTTCGTCAATGAGGAGCTCGATGAACTGCACGAGGCGCTCGCAGCGGCCGAGCGCGTGCTGAAGCCGGGCGGCCGGCTCGTCGTGGTTTCGTTCCATTCGCTGGAAGACCGCATCGTCAAGAATTTCCTCAGCCTGCGCGGCAAGGTCTCCGCCGGCTCGCGGCATTTGCCCGAAATGGCGCAAGCGGCGCCGAGCTTTCAGATCCTGACCAAGCGTCCGGTGACGCCTGGTGAGGCCGAGCTTGCCGCCAATCCGCGCGCGCGATCGGCCAAGCTGCGTGCCGCCGAGCGCACCGCGGCGCCGGTGCACGCCGACGACGACCTGCCGTCATGGCCCCGCCTGTCCGACCTGAAGCGGGGAGGGTGACGATGCGCCTTCTCCATCTCCTCGTCATCGGCATGCTGATCTTCGCGGCGTCGTATGTCTATCGCATCAAGATGGAATCGACCGCGCGCGTCGAACGCGTGCTGCAGCTCAATGCCGAGATCCGCGAGCAGCGCAATGCGATCGCCGCGTTGCGCGCCGAATGGGCCAAGCTCGATGCGCCGCTCCGGCTGCAGGGCCTCGCCGAGCGCCATCTGCCGCTGAAGCCGGTCAACGCCAACCAGTACGATTCCCTGAAGAACCTGCCGGAGCGGCCGCCGAGCTTCACGCGGCCCGGTTCGCGCGATCCGATCGGCGCGATGATCGACACCATCGAGGCCGCCGCGGCGCCCGACAGCACCACCGGATCGATCGACAAGGCGGCGACCGACCAGCCGGCCGCCGACCAGCCCGCGCTCGACGACTCCGGGCAGGGCGGGGGAGACCAGCAATGACGGGACCAGCCATGACCGATCCGGCACCCGCCAACACGCCGGCCGTGAAACCCGCCGAGCCATGGAACCAGCGGCTGATCCGCACGCTGCTGTATGGCAGCAATGTCGACCGCGCCGCCAAGGCGCGCGCGCGCGTTGGCCTCGCCATCCTCGCTTTCGCCGCGGTCTATTGCGTGCTGGCGGGGAGGCTGGTGCTGTTCGCCGTCGGCGCCGACAGCCATGGTGCGCGCCGCACCGCATCGCAGGACGCCATCGCGACCGCGCGGCCCGACATCACCGACCGCAACGGCGAAATCCTCGCCACCGACGTCAAGGCGCCGAGCCTGTTCGCCGAGCCGCGCCGCCTGATCGACAAGGACGAGGCGATCGAGCTCTTGACCGGAGCCTTGCCCGATCTCGACACCAGCGAGGTGCGTGACCGCCTGTCGTCGCGCAAGGGCTTCGTCTGGCTGAAGCGCGAGATCACGCCGAAGCAGCAGAGCGACATCCATCGCCTCGGCCTTCCCGGCGTCGGCTTCCTGCGCGAGAACAAGCGCGTCTATCCGACCGGCAACGAGGTCGCCCACCTGATCGGCCTCGTCAACATCGACAACCAGGGCATCGCCGGCATGGAGAAGTGGCTGGACAGCAACGGTCTGGCCGATCTGCATCGCGCGGGCTTCGCCACCGACCGGCTGCAGAAGCCGGTGGAGCTGTCGGTCGACCTGCGCGTCGAGCACGCGCTGCGCGACGAACTGCTCAAGGCGAAGGAGAAGTTCAAGGCCAAGGCCGCCTCCGGCCTCGTCTCCAACGTCCGCACCGGCGAGATCGTGGCGATGGTGTCGCTGCCGGATTTCGATCCGAACAATCCGAAGGAGGCGCACGATCCCGATCGCATCAACCGCCTGACCACCGGCGTCTACGAGATGGGCTCGACCTTCAAGGCGTTCACGCTGGCGATGGCGCTGGATAGCGGCCGGTTCGACCTCAACTCGATGTGGGATGCGCGTGGCCCGCTGCACTACGGCAAGTTCGCGATCCATGACGATCACAACATGGGCCGCATGATCAACATGAAGGAGGTGTTCTACTATTCCTCCAACATCGGCGCGGGACGCATTGCGCTGGCGATGGGCGTCGACGCGCACAAGGCGTTCCTGCGCAAGATGGGCCAGCTCGAGAGGCTGCGCACCGAATTGCCGGAGAGCGCCTCGCCGATCGTGCCGAAGAAGTGGGGCGAATTGAACACCGTCACCATCTCGTTCGGTCACGGCATCGCGGTGGCGCCGCTGCAGGCGGTGATGGGCATCGACGCGCTGGTCAATGGCGGCTACCTGATCCCGCCGACCTTCCTGAAGCGCACCGAGCAGGAGGCGATGGCGCTCGCCAAGCGCGTCATCAAGCCTGAGACCTCGGACAAGATGCGCTATCTGATGCGGCTCAATGCCGAGATCGGCACCGCGAAGAAGGCCGACGTCAAGGGCTACTATATCGGCGGCAAGACCGGCACCGCGGAGAAGGTGATCAACGGCCGCTACGCCAAGAAGCGCGTGCTCAACGCCTTCACCGCGATCCTGCCCGCCGACAATCCGAAATACCAGCTTCTGATCATGCTCGACGAGCCACAGCCCCTGAAGGAAACCTACGGGTTCATCACCTCGGGCTGGAATGCGGTGCCGACCGGCGGCAATGTGATCGCCCGAATTGCGCCGCTTTTGGGCGTTGAACCGCGATTCGACCTGCCGCCGTCCGACCGCCTTATTCTTGCGGCATCCAGAACAACCCAGTAAGGCGTATACTCACGCGGCGCCAGAACGGCGCCGGCCAGACTGGAAGATCATGAGACTTCGCGACCTCTTCAGCGATGATGCGACGATCGATCCGAGTGCCTCCTCGCTCATTGTCGGAGGGCTTGCGGTCGACAGCCGCGCGGTGAAGCCGGGCGATCTGTTCTTCGCGCTGGCCGGCAGCAGGACCGATGGCGCGCGCTTCGTCGATGCGGCGATTGCCGCCGGCGCGGTCGCGGTCGCCAGCGACCATCTGCCGCAAGGTCACGCCCGCGCTCCCTTCGTCATCACGCCGAATCCGCGCCGCGCGCTGGCGCTCGCCGCGGCCAAATTCTTTTCCCGCCAGCCGGCGACGATCGCGGCGGTGACCGGCACCAGCGGCAAGACCTCGGTCGCAGCCTTCACGCGCCAGATCTGGCAGCGGCTCGGTCATTCCTCCGCCAGCATCGGCACCATCGGCCTCGTCTCGGACAAGCGCACGGTCTACGGCTCGCTGACCACGCCGGATCCGATCGCGCTGCATCGCCAGCTCGACGAGATCGCGAGCGACGGCGTCACCCATCTGGCGTTCGAGGCGTCCTCGCACGGCCTCGATCAGTATCGTCTCGACGGCGTGCGCATCGCAGCCGGCGGCTTCACCAATCTGTCGCGCGACCACATGGATTATCATCCCGATGTCGCGCATTACCTCAATGCAAAACTCCGGCTGTTCCGCGATCTGGTCGCGCCAGGCGGCGCCGCGGTGGTCTCGGCCGATCATGATTGCTCAGGGCAGGTGATCGATGCGGCGCGCGCGCGCGGCCTGCGCATCATCGCGGTCGGGCGCAACGCCGATGCAGGCGATGGCATCAGGCTCACCGATGCTGTCATCGAAGGCTTTGCACAGAAGCTCCTGATCGAGCACCGCGGACGCAAGCACGCGATCCGGCTGCCGCTGGTCGGCGAATTCCAGATCGAGAATGCGCTGGTCGCGGCCGGGCTCGCGATCGGCACCGGCAGCGCCGCCGACGACGTGTTCGGCTGCCTCGAACATCTCGAAGGCGCCAAGGGCCGGCTGGAATTCGTCGGCGAGCACAATGGCGCGCCGATCTTCGTCGATTACGCCCACAAGCCCGACGCACTCGCCAAGGCGCTGCAGGCGCTGCGGCCCTATGCCAGGCGCAAGCTGGTCGTGATCTTCGGCGCCGGCGGCGACCGCGACGCCGGCAAGCGTCCGATCATGGGCGCGATCGCGGCCGAGAATGCCGATCAGGTCATCGTCACCGACGACAATCCGCGCAGCGAGAAGCCGGAGGCGATCCGCGCCGCGATCATGGCGACGGCGAAGGGCGCGCGCGAGATCGGCGACCGCGCCGCGGCGATCCGCGCCGGCATTGCCGGCCTCGCGCCGGGCGATGCGCTGGTCGTTGCCGGCAAGGGCCACGAGGTCGGGCAGATCGTCGGCAACACGACGCTGCCGTTCAGCGATCATGAGGCGGTCGCCAGTGCACTGGCTGCGGAGGGCGCATGAGCACGATGTTGTGGACCTCGGATGCGATGGCGACGGCGATGCGCGCCGCCACGCAAGGCGCGCTGCCGGACGGCGTCAGCGGTCTCTCGATCGACAGCCGCACCATCGCGCCCGGCGAGGCGTATTTCGCGATCAAGGGCGACGTCCATGACGGCCATGCCTTCGTCGAGGCGGCGCTGAAGGCCGGCGCCGGGCTCGCGGTGGTCGAGACCGCGCAACGGGCAAAGTTTCCCGCTGATGCGCCGCTGCTGGTGGTCGACGACGTGCTCGCCGGCCTCGTCGAGCTCGCGCATGCCTCGCGCGCGCGGCTCAACGCGCAGATCGTCGCGGTAACCGGCTCGGTCGGCAAGACCTCGACCAAAGAGGCGCTGCGCCGCGTGCTGTCGGCGCAGGGCGAGACCCATGCGTCGGTGGCGTCGTTCAACAATCACTGGGGCGTGCCGCTGTCGCTGGCGCGCTGCCCGGCCAGCACGCGCTTTGCGGTGTTCGAGATCGGCATGAACCATGCCGGCGAGATCACGCCGCTGGTGAAGATGGTGCGCCCGCACGTCGCAATCATCACCACGATCGAGCCGGTGCATCTGGAATTCTTCGCCGGCATCGAGGCGATCGCCGACGCCAAGGCGGAGATCTTCGCAGGGCTCGAGCCCGATGGCGCGGTCGTGCTCAACCGCGACAACGGGCAATTCGCGCGGCTGCAAAAGCAGGCCAAGCAGGCCGGCATCTCGCGCATCGTCTCGTTCGGCGCCGACAAGCGTGCCGAGGCGCGGCTGCTCGACCTGTCGCTGCACGCGACCTGCTCGGCGGTGCATGCGGATATTCTGGATCACGACATCACCTACAAGATCGGCATGCCCGGCCGGCACATGGCGATGAACTCGCTCGCGGTGCTTGCCGGCGCCTCGCTACTCGGCGCCGATATCGCGCGCGCGGCGCTGTCGCTGTCGCAGCTCGAGGCGCCGACCGGCCGCGGCCTCCGCCGCACCCTCGAGGTCGGCCATGGCGAGGCGATGCTGATCGACGAGAGCTACAACGCCAACCCGGCTTCGATGGGCGCCGCGCTCAACGTGCTCGGTCAGGCCCAGACCGGGCCGCATGGCCGGCGCATCGCCGTGCTCGGCGACATGCTCGAGCTCGGGCCGACCGGGCCCGAACTGCACCGCGGCCTCAACGAGGCCGTGACCGCCAACCGCATCGACCTCGTATATTGTTGTGGTCCGTTGATGCGGAATCTGTGGGATGCCCTTTCCACCGGCAAGCGGGGAGGCTATGCCGAGAGCTCGGCGGCGCTCGAAGCGCAGGCGGTCGCCGCGGTCCGTGCCGGTGACGTGATCATGGTGAAGGGCTCGCTGGGATCGAAGATGAAGCTGATTGTCAGCGCGCTGGAAAAACGCTTCCCCGACAAGGCCGCGCACGAAGAAGCGGTATAGGACTCCTCGAATGTTCTACTGGTTGATCGAACTGTCCAACACCGTTCCGGGGTTTGGGGCGTTCCGCAGCGCTTTGAACGTGTTCCGCTACATCACCTTCCGCACCGGCGGCGCGATGGTGACCGGCGCATTGTTCGTGTTCCTGTTCGGGCCCTGGATCATCGATCATCTGCGGCTACGGCAGGGCAAGGGCCAGCCGATCCGCACCGATGGTCCGCAGTCGCATCTGATCTCCAAGAAGGGCACGCCCACCATGGGCGGGTTGATGATCCTGTCCGGGCTCGTGGTGTCGACGCTGCTCTGGGCCAACCCGCTCAATCCCTATGTCTGGATCGTGCTGGCGGTGACGCTCGGCTTCGGCTTCGTCGGCTTCTATGACGATTATTTGAAGGTCACAAAGCAGTCGCACAGCGGCTTCGCCGGCAAGCTGCGGCTGCTGATCGAGGCCGCGATCGGGCTTGCCGCCACCTACGCGCTGGTCCGGCTCGGGCGCGACGTGTCGTCGACCTCGCTCGTGATTCCGTTCTTCAAGGACCTCGTGATCAATTTCGGCTGGTTCTTCGTGATCTTCGGCGCCTTCGTGATGGTCGGCGCCGGCAATGCGGTGAATCTCACCGACGGTCTCGACGGTCTTGCCATCGTGCCCGTGATGATTGCCGCCGCAAGCTTCGGCATGATCTCGTACCTGACCGGCAACGCGGTGTTCTCGGATTACCTGCAGATCAATTACGTCGCCGGCACCGGCGAACTGGCGGTGCTGTGCGGCGCGGTGCTCGGCGCAGGCCTCGGCTTCCTCTGGTTCAACGCGCCGCCGGCCTCGATCTTCATGGGCGACACCGGTTCGCTGGCGCTCGGCGGCATGCTCGGCGCGACGGCGGTTGCGGTGAAGCACGAGATCGTGCTCGCCGTGATCGGCGGCCTGTTCGTGCTGGAGGCGGTCTCGGTCATCGTCCAGGTCACCTCGTTCAAGCTCACCGGCAAGCGCGTGTTCCGGATGGCGCCGCTGCACCATCATTTCGAGCAGAAGGGCTGGACCGAGCCGCAGATCGTGATCCGGTTCTGGATCATCTCGGTGATGCTGGCGCTCGCCGGCCTGTCGACGCTGAAGCTGCGCTGATGGCTTCGCATCCCATTGACTGTCATTCCGGGGCTCGCGCAGCGAGAACCCGGAATCTCGAGATTCCGGATAACCGCTGCGCGGTTTCCGGAATGACAGGGAGATAGACATGATCCCGGTCACCTCCTTCTCCGGCAAGACGGTCGCGGTGTTCGGGCTCGGCGGCTCCGGGCTCGCGAGCTGCCAGGCGCTGAAGGCCGGCGGCGCCGAGGTGATCGCCGCCGACGACAATGCCGACAACGTCGTCAAGGCGGCGCAGGCCGGCTTCACCACCGCCGATCTGCGCAGCGTGTCATGGGCGAATTTCGCCGCGCTGATCCTGACCCCCGGCGCGCCGCTGACCCATCCGGCGCCGCACTGGAGCGTGCTGAAGGCGCGCGAGGCGGGGTGCGAGGTGATCGGCGATGTCGAACTGTTCTGCCGCGAGCGGCGCCGTCATGCGCCGAACGCGCCGTTCGTCGCCATCACAGGCACCAACGGCAAATCGACCACCACGGCGCTGATCGCGCATCTGATTGATGTCGCCGGCTACGACACCCAGATGGGCGGCAATATCGGCACCGCGATCCTGTCGCTCGAGCCGCCGCGCATGGGCCGCGTCCATGTGATCGAGATGTCGTCCTACCAGATCGACCTCGCACCGTCGCTCGATCCGTCGGTCGGCATCCTGATCAACATCAGCGAGGATCACATCGACCGCCACGGCACGCTCGAGCATTACGCCGCGGTCAAGGAGCGGCTGGTCGCCGGCGTGCAGGCCGGCGGCACCGCGATAACAGGCGTCGACGACATCTGGTGCCGCAACATCGCCGACCGGCTCGATCGCGCCGGCAAGCGCGTGGTGCGCATCTCGGTGAAGAACCCGCTGCCCGACGGCCTCTATGTCGAGCACGAGACCATCGTGCGTGCCTCGGGCGCGGCGCGCAGCGAGATCGCGCGGTTAGGCGGCATAGGCTCGCTGCGCGGCCTGCACAATGCGCAGAACGCCGCCTGCGCCTCGGCCTGCGCGCTGGCGATGGGTATCGCGACCGACGTGTTGCAGAACGGCCTGCGCAGCTTCCCGGGTCTCGCGCATCGCATGGAGCAGGTCGGCCGCCGCGGCAACGTGCTGTTCGTCAACGACTCCAAGGGCACCAATGCGGATGCGGCCGCGCATGCGCTGTCGTCGTTTGCCGACATCTACTGGATCGCCGGCGGCAAGCCGAAGGCCGGCGGCATCACCACCCTGACCGAATATTTCCCGCGCATCCGCAAGGCCTATCTGATCGGCGAGGCGGCGGCCGAATTCTCCGGCACGCTCGGCGAGCGCGTCCCGCACGACATGTCCGGCACGCTCGACGTCGCGATCGCCAGCGCCGCGCGCGATGCCGAGGCGTCGGGGCTCGCGGAAGCCGTCGTGCTGCTGTCGCCGGCCTGCGCCTCGTTCGACCAGTACCGCAATTTCGAAATCCGCGGCGCCGCCTTCCGCGACATCGTGCAAGCGCTGCCCGGCGTTGAGCCGGTGGTGTGACGATCACGTAGGGCGGATTGGCACAGCGTAATCTGCCGTTCGGTGCCGGGCGATGACACCGAGATGAAGTACGCAGTGACGGTGCGTCGTATCGCGCGAGAACCATCCTCATCGTCGTCCTGGCTTTCGCCAGGACGACGTCGGGATGAGGGCTCAACCACCTCCCTCAAAAGTTACCCGACCCGTTAACCCCTTGGAAACCATCCTGCGCCACGAATGGACGTTATCTCTGCCATCTGGGGACGCCCATGCTCGCCCGTGACCAACGCACCCCGTTCTCGGACTGGTGGTGGACCGTCGACAAGCTGCTGCTTGTGGCGATCGCCGCGTTGATGCTGGCCGGCGTCATCCTGTCGCTGGCGGCGAGCCCGCCGGTGGCGACCCGGATCGGGCTCGATCCGTTCCACTTCTTCAACCGCCACGTCATGTTCCTGGTGCCGTCGCTGATGGTGCTGATCGGCGTCTCGTTCATGACGCCGCGGCAGATCCGGCGCACCGCGCTGATCGTGTTCGCGGTCTCGATCGCGCTGATCGTGCTGACGCTGCTGATCGGACCCGAGGTCAAGGGCTCGCGGCGCTGGATCACGCTGCTCGGCGTCAACATCCAGGCCTCCGAAGCCGCAAAACCCTCTTTCGTCATCGTCGCGGCCTGGCTGTTTGCGGAATCGACCAAGCGGCCGGAGATGCCGGCGACCTCGATGGCGCTGGTGCTGTTGCTGACGCTGGTCACGCTGCTGGTGATGGAGCCCGACTTCGGTCAGACCATGCTGATCCTCACCGTGTGGGGCGCGCTGTTCTTCATCGCGGGCATGCGGATGATCTGGGTGTTCGGGCTCGCCGGCGCGGCGGGCGCGGGCCTGTTCGGCGCCTATCTGCTGGTGCCGCACGTCGCCGGCCGCATCAAGCGCTTCATGAATCCCGCCTCCGGCGACACCTTCCAGGTCGACACCGCGATGGAGGCGTTCTGGAACGGCGGCTGGTTCGGCTTGGGGCCCGGCGAGGGCATCGCCAAGCGCAGCCTGCCGGACAGCCACACCGACTTCGTGTTCGCGGTCGCGGCGGAGGAGTTCGGCATCATCCTCTGCCTGATGCTGGTCGCGCTGTTCGGTTTCATCGTGATCCGTACGCTGACCCGCGCCTATGCCACCGAGGACATGTTCTCGCGCTTCGCAGCCTCGGGGCTTGCGATCCTGTTCGGCGTGCAGGCGACCATCAACATGGCGGTCAACCTGCAATTGATCCCGGCCAAGGGCATGACGCTGCCGTTCATCTCTTATGGCGGTTCCTCGTTCGTGTCGCTCGCCTATGGCGTCGGCATGATGCTGGCGCTCACGCGGCAGCGGCCGCGCACCGAGATCGAATCGATGGAAGGCGCCAGCGCTCAGCGCGCCTACGCGTAGGTGAACCCTTGTTGTCATTGCGAGGAGCGAAGCGACAAAGCAATCCATCCCTCCGTTCTGCGGGGCGATGGATTGCTTCGCTTCGCTCGCAGTGACGATGTAAAAGGCGGCCATGGACAATGCGCCCCTGATTCTGCTGGCGGCCGGTGGCACCGGCGGCCATTTGTTCCCGGCAGAAGCGCTCGCCGTGGAATTGATCAGGCGTGGCCTGCGGGTCCGGCTCGCCACCGACGGCCGCGCGCTGCGCTATTCCGGCCTGTTCGGCCGGGAGAGCATCGACCTCGTGCCGAGCGCGACCGTGCGCAGTCGCAACCCGATCTCGCTGGCGCGGACCGCGCTGATGCTCGGCTATGGCACGCTGGTCGCCACCAGTCTGGTGCGGCGGCTGAAGCCCGCGGCCGTGGTCGGCTTCGGCGGCTACCCGACCTTGCCGCCGCTGATGGCGGCGCGGCTGCTCGGCGTTCCCGGCATCATCCATGACGCCAATGCGGTGCTCGGCCGCGCCAACCGTTTCCTGTCCGGCCGCGTCAACGCGATCGCGACCTCGCTGCCCGGCGTGCTCGATCGCGATCCCGCGCTGGCCGGCAAGGCCACCACGGTCGGCACACCGATGCGGCCGGCGATCCTTGCGGCCGCTGCGGTGAAATACACGCCGCCCGAGGCGAACGGTCCGCTGCGCCTGCTCGTCGTCGGCGGCAGCCAGGGCGCGCGGGTGATGAGCGATATCGTGCCGCCCGCGATCGAGCAGCTCGCGCCCGCGCTGTGGAGCCGCCTGATCATCACCCAGCAGGTGCGCGAAGAAGACATGGATCGGGTGCGCGCCGTCTACGACCGGCTCAAGATCAACGCCGAGCTCGCGCCGTTCTTCGCCGACCTGCCGGCGCGCCTCGCCTCGAGCCAGCTCGTGATCTCGCGCTCCGGCGCCGGCACGGTGGCCGAACTCGCCGCGATCGGCCGGCCCTCGATCCTGGTGCCGCTGCCCGGCGCGATCGATCAGGACCAGTTTGCCAATGCCGGCGTGCTGTCGCAGGCGAGCGGCGCGCTGCGCATCGCGCAGAGCGACTTCACGTCCGAGCGGCTGGCCGCTGACATTTCGGCCTTCGCCGCCGAGCCCGCGAAACTGACCGCGATGGCGGAAGCCGCGCGCGGCGTCGGCCGGCTCGATGCCGCCGAGCGGCTGGCCGATCTGGTTGCGAAAGTGGCCGGAATTTAGGCCGCTTTCGAGGAATTTCGGCCGTGGGACGCCATGGCCGGGCTTGTCCCGGCCATATCAGTCTTTCATAAGTCGGAGAATTGCCGGGGTGAGTCCGGAGACGATGAAGGTGTTAGCATCATGAGACTGCCGCGCGAGATCGGACCCATTCACTTCGTCGGGATCGGCGGCATCGGCATGAGCGGCATCGCCGAGGTGCTGATCAATCTCGGCTACACCGTGCAGGGTTCCGATGCTTCGGACAATTACAACCTCGACCGCTTGCGCAAGAAGGGCGCCAAGGTCTCGGTCGGCCACGCCGCCGAGAATGTCGACGGCGCCGATGTCGTCGTGGTCTCGACTGCGATCAAGCGCGACAATCCCGAACTGATGGCGGCCCGCGCGCGACGCATTCCGGTGGTGCGGCGCGCCGAGATGCTGGCAGAGCTGATGCGGCTGAAGAGCTGCGTCGCGATCGCCGGCACCCATGGCAAGACCACCACGACCACGATGGTGGCGACCCTGCTCGACGCCGGCGGGCTCGACCCGACCGTGATCAATGGCGGCATCATCAACGCCTATGGCTCCAACGCGCGGCTCGGTGCCGGCGACTGGATGGTGGTCGAAGCCGACGAGAGCGACGGCACCTTCCTGAAGCTGCCGTCCGATGTCGTCATCGTCACCAATATCGACCCCGAGCATCTCGATCACTTCAAGACCTTCGAGGCGATCCAGGACGCGTTCCGCAATTTCGTCGAGAACGTCCCGTTCTACGGCTTTGCCGTGATGTGCACCGATCACCCCGTGGTGCAGACGCTCGTCGGCAAGATCGAAGACCGCCGCATCATCACCTACGGCCAGAACCCGCAGGCCGATGCGCAGCTCAAGGATCTGACGCCGACGGGCGGCGGCTCGAAATTCTCGGTCGCGATCCGCGATCGCAAATCCGGCGCGATCCATGAGATCGCCGATATCATGCTGCCGATGCCGGGGCGCCACAACGCATCGAATGCGACGGCGGCGATCGCGGTCGCGCACGAGCTTGGCGTGTCCGACGACGTCATCCGCCAGGCCATGGCCGGCTTCGGCGGCGTCAAGCGGCGCTTCACCAAGACCGGCGAGACCAACGGCATCACCGTGATCGACGATTACGGTCATCATCCGGTCGAGATCGCAGCCGTGCTGAAGGCGGCGCGGGAATCCGTCAACGGCAAGATCGTCGCCGTGGTGCAGCCGCATCGCTACACCCGCCTGCAATCGCTGTTCGAGGAATTCTGCACCTGCTTCAACGACGCCGATGCGGTCGTGGTCGCCGAGGTCTATCCGGCCGGCGAGGCGCCGATCGCCGGCGTCGACCGTGATCATTTCGCCGCCGGCCTGCGCGCCCACGGCCATCGCAATGTGGTGCCGCTGCCGAACGCGGGCGAGCTCGCGAAGATCGTGCACGGCCTTGCCAAGCCCGGCGACCTCGTCGTCTGCCTCGGCGCCGGCAACATCACGCAATGGGCCTACGCGCTGCCCGGCGAATTGAAGGCGTTGGGGTGATCGTGACCTTCCCCGACATCACGCCCGACCTGAAAGCCGCGATGCCGGAGCTGCGCGGGCGGCTGCTGGCGAACCAGTCGCTGGCCGAGTTGACCTGGTTTCGCGTCGGCGGCCCGGCACAGGTGTTGTTCACGCCGGCAGATGAAGATGACCTCGCATATTTCCTGAAGCGCCTGCCGCAGGAATTGCCGGTCTATGTCGTCGGCGTCGGCTCCAATCTGATCGTGCGCGATGGCGGCATGCCCGGCGTCGTGATCCGGCTCGCGCCGCGCGCGTTCGGCGAGACCAGCGCGGCCGGCGATGTCGTCATCGCCGGCGCTGCGGCGCTCGACAAGCGCGTCGCCGAGACGGCTGCGGCGGCTGACATCGGCGGCATGGAATTCTTCTTCGGCATTCCCGGCACCGTCGGCGGCGCGCTGCGCATGAATGCCGGCGCCAATGGCGGCGAGACCAAGGACGTGCTGATCGAGGCCACCGGCATCGGCCGCGACGGAACGAAGCATACGTTCGGCAATGCCGACATGAAGTTCGTCTATCGCAACAGCGGCGCCGATCCGTCGATCGTGTTCACCTCGGCGCGCTTCCGCGGCACGATCACCGATGCTGAGGCGATCCGCGCCCGCATGAACGAGGTGCAGAGCCATCGCGAGACCGCGCAGCCGATCCGCGAGAAGACCGGCGGCTCGACCTTCAAGAATCCGCCCGGCAACAGCGCCTGGAAGCTGATCGATGCCGCCGGCTGTCGCGGCCTCAAAATAGGCGGCGCGCAGGTGTCAGAGATGCACTGCAATTTCCTGATCAACACCGGCAACGCTACCGGGCACGACATCGAGACGCTCGGCGAGACGGTGCGTGAACGGGTCAAGCAAAGCAGCGGAATTGAGCTACACTGGGAAATCAAGCGGATCGGGAATTCATCGTAGTCGTCATTCCGGGGCGATGCGCAGCATCGAACCCGGAATCTCGAGAGTCCGGTCTGGTGCTTCGGACCATCCCGGAATGACGGAAGCAGCGAAGACAGGCAAAGAAGATGCAGGTGACCATTCTGTTCGGCGGCACCAACAAGGAGCGTCTGGTCTCGGTGGCGAGCACGCAGGCGCTGCACCGCGCGCTGCCAGACGCGGATCTCTGGTTCTGGGACGTCGACGACACCGTGCACGCGGTGACGTCGGAAAAACTGCTCGGCCACACGCGTCCGTTCGAGGTCGACTTCAAACCCGACGGTCGCGGCATCGCACTCGACCAGGCGCTCGACAAGGCGAGCGCCGAGCAGCGTGTGCTGGTGTTCGGTTTGCACGGCGGCCGCGCCGAGAATGGCGAGTTGCAGGCGATGTGCGAGATGCGCGGCGTCGCGTTCACCGGCTCCGGCTCGGCATCGTCGCATCTGGCGTTCGACAAGCCGTCGGCCAAGCGCTTCGCCGCGATCGCGGGCCTCAACGCGCCGCAGGGCATCAATGTCGAACAGATCGATGACGCCTTTGCGAAACACGGCAAGCTGATCGCAAAACCGGCCAAGGACGGATCGAGCTACGGGCTGATCTTCGTCAACGCGAAGCAGGATCTCGTCGCGGTCCGCAATGCCGCGAAGCATGAAGAGTATCTGATCGAGCCGTTCGTATCGGGCGTGGAGGCGACCTGCGGCGTGCTCGAGCAGTCCGACGGCTCCGTGTTCGCGCTGCCGCCGATCGAGATCGTGCCGGGGGAGGGAACCTTCGACTACACAGCCAAATACCTTTTGAAGTCGACCCAGGAGATTTGTCCTGGCCGCTTCGCGCCCGAGGTCAGCGCCGCGATCATGGACCATGCGCTGCGGGCGCACCGCGCGCTGTCCTGCACCGGCTACTCGCGCAGCGATTTCATCGTCTCGGCCAATGGCCCGGTCTATCTCGAGACCAACACTCTGCCGGGGCTCACCGCGGCATCACTGTACCCTAAGGCCTTGAAAGCACAGGGTATCGCCTTTTCCGACTTCCTCACCGACCAGATCGAGCTGGCCCGCCGCCGCGTCCGAAGTTAATGCCCGGCCGGGGGGAACCCGCCCTGGTCGGCCGGATGGAACCCGGGCGCTGTTGCTAAAATGCTAACGAGTTCGCGGCAAAGTACTCACAGCGTTGATCAAAACACGCTCCAGGCCGAAGTCATTTACCCTTTGTTTACCAGGAAGCCCGAAGGTTAACGCGGCGGCGCATGTAGCGCTTGGCTGCCGGGGCGTGAGCTGTCGCGGATTACCGCTTCGAGGATCGCAACCAGGGAACAGGGGGCCACTCTAATCCCACCGGTCTAGCCGAGACGTGATTTGTGCCGGGACCCGCGGGGTTTGCGGGCGCAACATGTGACGAGCTCGTGCAATGGATGGTGCAGGACGCCTCACCCGATCGCTGCGATCGCTGGGGCCTCAAGCTGACCTGAGAGCAGCCGCTATTGGAGCGGCGGTGCTGCTGCGCGAGTATGTCGGCGCCCATCTCGCACGCCGCAGGCGGCGTCCCGCCAAGCGGCCGCAAGTCATCATCGATCGCGAGCCGCCGAACCGCTACATCTTGATGGTCGAACGCTATCTGCCGCGCCGCATCGGGCTGGTCGCGACGCTCGCGATCCTGTTCGGCAGCCTGGCCCTTGGCATCGTCAAGGGTGGTCATGTCGAGGAATTCACCACCGCGCTCAGCGATGCCCGCAACGCGCTTGCCAATACCGCCGGCTTCCGCATCACCACCGTCGGCATCAACGGCCGCAAGCAGCTAAGCCAGGACGAGGTGCTCGCGATCGGCGGCGTCAACGGCCGCTCCTCGCTGCTGTTCCTCGACGCCGACACCGTGCGCGCCAAGCTGAAGGCCAATCCCTGGATCGCGGATGCCACGATCCTGAAGCTCTATCCGGGCCGGCTGCAGATCGACATCGTCGAGCGCACCGCCTTCGCGCTGTGGCAGCAGAACGGCCGCCTGTCGGTGATCGCCTCCGACGGCGCGGTGCTCGAGCCCTACGTCTCGCGCCGCTTCCTCAATCTGCCGCTGGTGGTCGGCAAGGGCGCCGACGTCAGGGCCCACGACTTCCTGGCGCTGCTCGACCGTTATCCGCAGGTCCGTTCGGTGACCAAGGCGGCGATCTTCGTCGGCGAGCGGCGCTGGAACCTGCGCCTCAAGGACGGTCTCGACGTCCGCCTGCCAGAGAACGACGTCGGCAACGCGCTCGCTGCGCTCTCCAGGCTCGACAAGGACGAGAAGCTGTTCTCGCGCGACATTGTCGCCGTCGACATGCGGCTGCCCGATCGGCTTATCGTGCAATTGTCGGAGGACGCCGGCAAGGCGCGCGACGAACTGTTCAAGGACAAGAAGTCCAAGAAGAAGGCCGGTGACTCCGCATGACCGGCCTCGATCGCAACCTGACCCCGAAGACCCGCCCGATGCAGAAGCGCACCGCGATGGTGGCTTCGCTCGATGTCGGCTCCAGCAAGATCGCCTGCATGATCGCGCGGCTGAGGCCATCGCCGCCGAACGAGGCGCTGCGCGGACGCACCCATGCGGTCGAATTGATCGGCTACAGCCAGATTCAGTCGCGCGGCGTCAAGGCCGGCTCCGTGGTCGATCTCGCCGAATGCGAGAAGGCGGTGCGCCACGCGGTGGCGTTGGCCGAGCGCATGGCCAAGGTCCGTGTCGAATCCGTCCTGCTGTCGGTCTCCGGCGGCCGGCAGCACGGCCAGCTGGTCGAGGCCGCGGCCGATATCCGCGGCGGCTCGGTGACCTCGGACGATATCAGCCGCGTCACGTCCGCCGGCATGCGCCACGCCGCCGGCGCGGGCCGCACCGTGCTGCACGCGCTGCCGGTCGGCTACGCACTCGACGGCGTCAAGGGCATCCGCGATCCCCGAGGCATGGTGGCGCGCCAGTTCGGCGTCGACATGAACGTGGTGACGTCGGACGCGACGGTCGCCAAGAACCTGATGCTGGTGGTCGAGCGCTGCCATCTCAACGTCGAAGCCATGGCGTCGAGCCCCTATGTCGCGGGCCTCTCGGTCCTGACCGACGACGAGGCCGATCTCGGCGCTGCCGTCGTCGAGATGGGCGCGGGATCGACCACGATCGCGACATACTCCGGCGGACGTCTCGTGCACGCATCCGGATTTGCGCTGGGCGGACAACACATCACGATGGACCTTGCGCGCGGCATCGGCGCGTGCATTGCGGATGCCGAGCGAATCAAGACCTTATACGGCACGGTGCTGACCGGCGGTTCGGACTCGCGCGAGCTGATGTCCGTTCCCACTGCAGGCGATGATCGGGAGACACCGCAAATCGTGTCCCGCGCCACGATTGCGAACATTGTCCGGCATCGCGCCGAGGAGATTTTCGAAATGGTCCGTGACCGGCTCGCGGATTCCCCCTTTGCGGCAGAGCCGAGGGCGCGCGTCGTGTTGAGCGGCGGCGCCTCGCAGCTCACCGGCACCGTCGAGCTTGCCACCCGCATCCTGAACCGTCAGGTCCGCATCGGCCGTCCGCTCGGCTTCGGCCGGCTGCCGAACGAGGCGAAGGGCGCCTCATTCTCGGTGCCGACGGGCCTCCTGGTCTATCCGCAATACGCACATCTTGAACATGTCGAACCGCGGCGCACGCGGCAGCTCAGGACAGGGACAGACGGTTACTTCGGAAAGGTCGGACGATGGCTTCGCGAGGGCTTCTGATGACCGCACCCCGGCTCACTGCATTTTCACCAGCTCCGGCGGCCAGCGGCCGGGACGAACCAACGCGCGCATAATCGAGAGAGGCAACCATGGCACTCAATCTGACACCCCCTGACATCAGCGAGCTGAAACCGCGGATCACCGTCTTCGGCGTCGGCGGCGCGGGTGGTAATGCCGTCAATAACATGATCACCGCCGGGTTGCAGGGCGTCGACTTCGTCGTCGCCAACACCGACGCGCAGGCGCTGACCATGTCGAAGGCGCAGCGCATCGTGCAGATGGGCACCCAGGTCACCCAGGGCCTCGGCGCCGGTTCGCAGCCCGACGTCGGCGCTGCGGCCGCGCAGGAGGTCATGGACGAGCTGCGCGATCACCTCACCGGCGCCAACATGGTGTTCGTCACCGCCGGCATGGGCGGCGGCACCGGCACCGGTGCTGCACCCGTGATCGCCAAGGCCGCGCGCGAGATGGGAATCCTCACCGTCGGCGTGGTGACCAAGCCGTTCCACTTCGAAGGTCAGCGCCGCATGCGCACCGCCGAGCACGGCATCGCCGAGCTGCACAAGGTGGTCGACACGCTGCTGATCATTCCGAACCAGAACCTGTTCCGGGTCGCCAACGAGAAGACCACCTTCGCCGACGCCTTCGCGATGGCCGACCAGGTGCTGTACTCGGGCGTCGCCTGCATCACCGACCTGATGGTCAAGGAAGGTCTGATCAACCTCGACTTCGCCGACGTCCGCGCCGTGATGCGTGAAATGGGCAAGGCGATGATGGGCACCGGCGAAGCCACCGGCGAGAAGCGCGCGCTGACCGCCGCGGAAGCCGCGATCGCCAACCCGCTGATCGACGACAGCTCGATGAAGGGCGCCCGCGGCCTCTTGATCTCGATCACGGGCGGCAAGGACCTGACCCTGTTCGAGGTCGACGAAGCTGCCACCCGCATCCGCGAAGAAGTCGACGCCGACGCCAACATCATCGTCGGCGCCACCTTCGACGAATCGCTCGACGGCGTCATTCGCGTCTCGGTGGTCGCAACTGGTATCGAGCAGGCCGCGATCGCCTCCCGAGCCCAGGCTCCCGCCGCGCAGCAGTCGGGCGGTTCGCCGGAGAGCCGGCTGGCCGATCTGACCGCCCGCCTGCGTGCCGACAATCAGCGCATGGCCGAGCGTGCCCAGAAGCTGGAACCGCCGACCGGCGTGACGGTCGCCCCGATTGCGGCTCCGGCCGGCCAGCAGCAGCGTCCGGCCGTCGAGCGCGCCGCGCTCGCGGCGATCGCCGCCGCGGTTGCTCCCGACAGCGCGCCGGCCGCCCAGGCGCCGATGCAGCAGGCCTCCTACGGTGACGTCACCGTGCGGCCGATTGCCCAGAAGCCCTCGTTGTTCCCGGACCACGAGGCCGCCCGGGCCGAGCAGCATGAGCCGATGCCGCCCGAGACCTTCATCCCGCAGGCGGCGGAACGGTCGCCGGTCCGTGCTCCGCGGATGCCGAAGTTCGAGGATCTGCCGATGCCGGCGCAGGCCGAAATCCGCCAGGCCAGCGGTGACGGCGAACCGGAACACCCGCAGAAGACCCGCCTGTCGCTGCTGCAGCGACTGGCCAATGTCGGCCTCGGCCGCCGCGACGAAGAGACCGAGCCGCCGATCGCGGCCCGTAGCTCCGGTCCGGCCATGCCGACGATGCCGCCGCTGCCCGAGCGCAAGCCGGCCCGCAGCGTCGCCCAGCAGATCTCGGCGAACGAATCGCCGGTATCCGAATATGCAAAGCGCCCAGCGCCGCAGGGTCTGGACGCTCATGGCCGCCAGGCACCTGTTGCCCCAGCGCCACAGGGCGACGACCATCTTGATATCCCGGCCTTCCTGCGCCGGCAGGCAAACTGAAGTTTGTTACAATCTTGGCCACGAAGAAGGCCTCGGCGGGGAACCGCCGGGGCCTTTTCCTTGTCGCGGGCAGGCGATCGCGCCGGATGAACAAGCAACTGATTTTAAATGATTAATTATTCTTTCGGTGGTCAGATGGCGCATCGCCGAGGACCGCTTTCGCTGCCGTAGTTTGGTTTACCTTGGGCGTGAATGCGGCGGAGATGGGGTAACAATCGGTAAAGAAGCGTGAGTTGGCGCGGTTTAGGGCCGTGACTATGGTCTGCCGTGACTTGGGGAGCTCAAGCGAGTCGGCCTTGGGGAAATTGGCCACTTGAATTGAGTGAAGTCGGGTAGTGGGCATTATCGAATGAAGTTCAGCCGTCAAACAACGCTTCGGTCGCAAGCCACCGTGACTGGCGTAGGCGTTCATTCCGGTCTTCCTGTCAGTCTCACCATGGGACCTGCACCTGTTGATGCGGGTTTTATTTTTGTCCGCACCGGTCTCGACGGTTCCGACCGTGAAGTCGTGGCCACCGCCGATGCGGTGATCGCGACCGAGTTCGCGACGGTGCTGGGTGACCGCGAAGGGCCGCTGGTTTCCACCGCCGAGCACGTGCTCGCGGCGCTGCGCGGCATGGGCGTCGACAACGCCACCATCGAAGTCGACGGCGCCGAAGTTCCGATCATGGACGGCAGCGCTGCGGCGTTCGTCGCGGCGATCGATCAGGCCGGCATTGTGACCCAGCCCGGCGTCCGCCGCTTCATCCAGGTTTTGAAGCCGGTGCAGGTCAAGATCGGCGAATCGGTTGGCGAGCTGCGTCCGTTCGCCGGCGGGTTCCGCACCGAAGTCGAGATCGATTTCACCAACCAGGTGATTGGTCGCCAGACCTTCACCTTCGATCTGTCGCCGGAAGGTTTCCGCCGCGAGGTTGCCCGTGCCCGCACGTTCGGCTGCATGAGCGACGTGGCGCGGCTGTGGGGTGCAGGCTTCGCGCTCGGCGCGTCCTTCGACAACACCGTGGTGTTCGACGAGGCCCGTCTGCTCAACGCCGAGGGCCTGCGCTACGCCGACGAATGCGCCCGCCACAAGGTGCTCGACGTGATCGGCGATCTGGCGCTGGCCGGCCTGCCGCTGCTCGGCAGCTACCGTTCGGTACGGGGCGGCCACAAGCTCAACAACGCGGTGCTGAAGGCGCTGCTCGCCGACCGTAGCGCTTGGCGGGTGGTCGAATCGGAGACGGCTCGGCGGCCGGCCCGTGGCCATGTCGAAGCCGGTGCAGGCACCGTGGGCGGTCTCGTCGCCCCGGCCTATGGCCCGGACGTGTCCTGATCGCCCAAGTCCTGATCGCCTGGCCGGTCGGGCCCAATTTCCGTAATAACCACAGCAGGCTGTGAGCTTCGTCGGGTCGCCTTATTCCCGGCGGAATGGCTCCGTATTCGGTTGGTCCACGGTCATTTTTCGGCTAAGCAGGCCTGCGGTTGCGAGTAACGGCAGTCAAGGCACTGGAAATATTGCATCCATGACCGCGGTTCATGGGTGGAGTGGGGTCGCCGTTAACCGCATCAAAGGCGTCAGGTTTTAAAATCCATGTCGGCAATGCGTATGGCGCTCGAATCACGCAATTCTTCTGACGTCTCCGGCCTGACCAAGGCCGCGCGCACGCTGCGTTTTGCGGCGGGGCTGATCGTGCTGGCCATGCCGCTCAGCGGCTGCGGCACCGGCGCGCTGTGGGACAAGTTCATGGCCAAGGACGACACGTTCGTCGATGAGCCCGCGGACAAGCTCTACAATGAGGGCTTGTACATGATGAACGAGAAGAAGGACCTGAAGGCCGCCTCGAAGAAGTTCGAGGAAGTCGACCGTCAGCATCCCTATTCCGACTGGGCGCGCAAGTCGCTCTTGATGTCGGCCTATTCGTTCTACCAGGCGGGCGACTACGACAGCTGCATTGGCTCTGCCACCCGCTACGTCACGCTGCATCCCGGCAGCCCGGACGCGTCCTACGCCCAGTACCTGATCGCGGCATCGCATTTCGACCAGATCCCGGACATCTCGCGCGACCAGAGCCGCACCGAGAAGGCGATCGCGGCGCTCGAAGAGGTGGTCCGCAAATATCCGACCTCGGAATACGCCACCCAGGCCAAGTCCAAGATCCAGGCTGCGCGCGACCAGCTCGCCGGCAAGGAAATGGCGGTCGGGCGCTATTACATGGGCAAGCGCGACTTCACCGCCGCGATCAACCGCTTCAAGACCGTGGTCACGCAGTACCAGACCACGCGCCACGTCGAGGAGGCGCTCTACCGCCTCACCGAGGCCTACATGGCGATCGGCATCGCCGGCGAGGCGCAGACCGCGGCCGCGGTGCTCGGCCACAATTTTCCAGACAGCCGCTGGTACAAGGACGCATATAATCTAGTAAAGTCCGGCGGTCTCGAGCCGAGCGAGAATCAGGGATCCTGGATCAGCAGGACCTTCAAGAAGATAGGTCTCGGCTAGGAATTGTCCTCGCATGCTGGCGCGTCTGTCGATCCGTGACATCGTCCTGATCGAACGGCTCGATATCGAATTTTCCCGTGGCCTCGCGGTGCTGACCGGCGAAACCGGCGCAGGCAAATCCATCCTGCTCGATGCTTTTGCGCTGGCGCTAGGCGGCCGCGGCGATGCCGGACTGGTGCGCCACGGCGCCGAACAGGGGCAGGTCACCGCCATGTTCGACGTCCCGAAGGGGCATCCGGCGGCCGGGATCCTGGCCGAGAACGGCCTCGACGACACCGGTGAGATGATCCTGCGCCGCGTGCAACTCGCCGACGGCCGCACCCGCGCCTTCATCAACGATCAGGCGATCAGCGTGCAGACCCTGAAGGCGGTCGGTGCCGCGCTGGTCGAGATCCATGGCCAGCATGACGAGCGCGCGCTGGTCGACGCCTCCACCCATCGCCAGCTGCTCGACGCCTTCGCCGGACACGAGAAGGACGCCGCGGCGCTGGAAGCGCTGTGGGATATCAGGCGGACTGCCAATGCTGATCTCGACGAGCATCGCGCCGGCATGGAGCGCGCCGCGCGCGAGGCCGACTATCTGCGCCATGCCTCGCAGGAATTGAAGACGCTGGCGCCGAAGGAAGGCGAGGAGACCGAGCTCGCGGGTCGCCGCACCACCATGATGCAGGGCGAGAAGATCGCAACCGATCTGCGCGAGGCGCAGGAGGCGATCGGCGGCTCGCATTCGCCGGTGGCGTCGCTGTCGGCGGCGGTACGGCGGCTGGAACGGCGCGCCGCCAATGCGCCCGCGCTGATCGAGCCCGCGGTCAAGGCGATCGATATTGCGATCAACGCGCTGGAAGAAGCCGACCAGCACCTCAACGCCGCGCTGGCGGCAACCGATTTCGATCCGGCCGAGCTGGAGCGCATCGAGGAGCGGCTGTTCGCGCTGCGCGCGGCCGCGCGTAAATATTCGACGCCGGTCGATCTGCTGGCCGCGCTGGCGGCGCAATATGCCGGCGACGTCGCGCTGATCGATGCCGGCGCCGACCAGCTGAAGAAGCTGGAAGCGGCCGCCGCCGAAGCCGACAAGCGCTATGCGGCAGCTGCCGCCAAACTGTCGGCGGCGCGCACCAAGGCCGCCGAGAAGCTCAACAAGGCCGTCAACGCCGAGCTTGCGCCGCTCAAGCTCGAGCGCGCGAAGTTCATGACCCAGGTCGACAGCAACGCGGCCGCGCCGGGGCCGCAGGGCATCGACCGTGTCGAGTTCTGGGTGCAGACCAATCCGGGCACCAAGCCGGGGCCGATGATGAAGGTCGCCTCCGGCGGCGAACTGTCGCGCTTCCTGCTGGCGCTGAAGGTCGTGCTGGCCGATCGCGGCTCGGCGCCGACCTTGGTGTTCGACGAAATCGACACCGGCGTCGGCGGCGCGGTGGCCGATGCGATCGGCTCGCGGCTGGCGCGCCTTGCCGGCAAGGTGCAGGTGATGGCGGTGACGCACGCGCCGCAGGTCGCGGCCCGCGCCAGCCAGCATCTCCTGATCTCCAAGGATGCGCTCGACAAGGGCAAGCGGGTCGCCACCCGCGTCAACGCGCTCGCCGCCGACCACCGCCGCGAGGAGATCGCGCGCATGCTGGCCGGCGCCGAGATCACCGCGGAGGCGAGGGCGGCCGCGGAACGGCTGCTCCGGGCGGCGACAGCGTAATCTCTCCCCTCGTCATTCCGGGGCGATGCGAAGCATCGAACCCGCAATCTCGAGATTCCGGGTTCATCGCTGCGCGATGCCCCGGAATGACCACCTCAGGTACAGATCGACTCGTACAAGTCATTCCACTGCGGATTGCTCGCTTCGATCAATTGCGTCTTCCACGCTCGCTTCCACTTCTTGAGCTCCTTCTCGCGTGATATCGCGGAGATCGGGTCGTCGTAGATTTCGAACCAAACCAGCTGCGTGATGTTGTATTTGGACGTGAAGCCTGGGACGGCCTTCATTCGATGTTCGTAGACCCGCCGCACGAGATCGTTGGTGATCCCAACATAGATTGCTCCGTCTCGTCGACTTGCTAGAATGTACACGTAGTACGACATGAGCCCCATTTCCCACACAGTCATTCCGGGGCGATGCGAAGCATCGAACCCGGAATCTCGAGATTCCGGGTTCGGTCCTGACGGACCGCCCCGGAATGACGAAAAACTATAGCGCGCCCGTCGCATGGCTAAAGCAGCAAAAAAGAAAGAACTCTCCGACGTCGACAAGCTCACCAAGGCCCAGGCCAAGGTCGAGTTGATGCGCCTTGCGCTCGAGCTCGAAGGTCACGACAAGCGCTACTATCAGGACGATGCGCCGAGCGTCACCGACGCCGAATACGACGCGCTGCGGCAGCGCTACAATGCGATCGAGAAGCGCTTCCCTGAATTCGTCACCGCGGAATCGCCGTCGCAGAAGGTCGGCGCCGCGCCGTCGGGGCGCTTCCGGAAGGTTCGTCATTCGCTGCCGATGCTGTCGCTCGACAACGCGTTCGCGGAAGCCGACGTGGTCGATTTCGTCGGGCGCATCACGCGCTTCCTCAAGCTGCCGGATGACAAGATCGATTTCTCGGCCGAGCCGAAGATCGACGGGCTCTCGATGTCGCTGCGCTACGAGGGCGGCGAACTCGTCACCGCGGCAACCCGCGGCGACGGCGCCGAGGGCGAGGACGTCACCGCCAACATCCGCACGCTCGAGGACGTGCCGCAGAAGCTGAAGGGCCGCAACGTGCCCGACATTTGCGAGGTGCGCGGCGAGGTCTATATGACCAAGAAGGCGTTCCTCGCGCTCAACGAGCGGCAGAAGGCGGCCGACGACACCATCTTCGCCAATCCGCGCAATTCGGCGGCCGGCTCGCTGCGGCAGAAGGATCCCACAATCACTGCCTCTCGGCCGCTCGGCTTCTTCGCCTATGCCTGGGGCGAGATGAGCGCGCTGCCGGAGGATACCCAGACCGGCATGATCCACTGGTTCGAGCGGTGCGGCTTCAAGACCAATCCGCTGACCAAGCTGTGCCACTCGGTCGAGGAGCTGATCGCCTTCCATCGCAAGATCGAGGAGCAGCGCGCCGAGCTCGACTACGACATCGACGGCGTCGTCTACAAGGTCGATCGCATCGACTGGCAGGAGCGGCTCGGCTTCGTGTCGCGCACGCCGCGCTGGGCGATCGCGCACAAATTCCCGGCCGAGCGCGCCATGACGGTGTTGCGCGACATCGAGATCCAGGTCGGGCGCACCGGCTCATTCACGCCGGTCGGCAAGCTCGAGCCGGTCGGTGTCGGCGGCGTGATCGTGCAGAACGTCACGCTGCACAATGAGGACTACATCAAGGGCATCGGCAACAAGGGCGAGGTGCTGCGCGAGGGACGCGACATCAGGATCGGCGACACCGTGGTGATCCAGCGCGCCGGCGACGTGATCCCGCAGGTCGTCGACGTCGTGATCGACAAACGGCCGAAGAGCGCGAAGGAATTCCACTTCCCGAAGAAATGCCCGTGTCCGCTGCACACCGACGTGGTGCGCGAGGAGACCGCGGCTGGCGAGGAGGGATCGCGCGCCCGCTGTACCGGCGAGTTCGCCTGTCCGTTCCAGAAGGTCGAACACCTCATTCTGTTCGTGTCGCGCCGCGCCTTCGACATCGACGGTCTCGGCGTGAAGCAGTTGCAATATTTCTTCGACGAGGGATGGGTCAAGGAGCCGGCTGATATCTTCACGCTGCAAAAGCGCAACGCGAAGCTGAAGCTCGAGGACATCGAAGGCTACGGCGAGACCTCGGTGCGCAATCTGTTCGCCGCGATCGACAGCCGGCGCAGGATTGGCCTGGAACGCTTCATCTACGCGCTCGGCATGCGCCATGTCGGCGAGACCACCGCGCTGGCACTGGCGCGCGGCTATGGCTCCTGGGACGCGTTCCACGATGCCTGCCTCAAGGTCGCCAAGGGCGACGAGGAAGCGATGGCGGAGATGGATGCGCTCGACCAGATCGGCGACACCGTGATCAAGAGCATCGCCGACTATTTCGGCGAGAGCCACAATCGCGGCATCGTCGAGCGGCTGACCGGAGAGCTCGACGAGATCATCGACGCCGAGAAGCCGAAGAGCAATTCGGCGGTCGCCGGCAAGACCGTGGTGTTCACCGGATCGCTCGAAAAGATGACGCGCGACGAGGCCAAGGCGACCGCCGAACGGCTGGGCGCCAAGGCGGCCGGTTCGGTGTCGAAGAAGACCGACTACGTCGTCGCGGGGCCGGGCGCCGGCTCGAAGCTTGCCGAAGCGCAGAAGCACGGCGTCAAGGTGCTGACCGAGGACGAGTGGCTGAAGCTGATCGGGGAGTAGGGTTGTCCGTCATTCCGGGGCGCCTCGAAGAGGCGAACCCGGAATCTCGAGATTCCGGGTTCGATGCTGCGCATCGCCCCGGAATGACGAACTGCTCACATCATCCCCTGCTCATCCTCCTCGGCCTGCGCGATCAGCTCCTCGCTCACCACCACCTGCCGCCGCGGCACGACGAAGATCATGGTGCAGGCGCAGGCGATCGAGATCGCGAAGATCGCCGCAGTCAGCGGCAGCGTCGTGGTGGAGTGGCCGCCGAGATAGGCGCCGAATTGCGAGATCAGCGAGCCGATCCCCTGCTGCAGGAACCCCATGGCGCCCGAGGCGGTGCCGGCGGCTTCGGGCCGGATGCTGATCGCGCCGGCGGCGGAATTGGCCATCACGAAGGCGTTGGCGATCATCACGATCATCTGGGTGCCGAACAGCCAGAGTGGGGCCTGGTTTACTCCGGTAAGACTCCAGACCAGGTTCAACAGGCTGCCGCCGACCTGCAGCGCGAGGCCGAACCAGATCAGTTTCTCCAGCGAGTGCCGCGGCGCGAAGCGCACGCACAAGAGATTGCCGACGAAGTAGCCGAACCCCGTCATCGCGAACCACGCGCCATACTCGGCACTGGTCCGGCCCATCTGGGTCACCACGATGTAAGGGCCGCCGCCGGCGAAGGCGAAGATGATCTGCGACGCCAGCACCTGACACAGCAGATAGCCGACGAAGGCGCGGCTCGTCATCAGCTTGCCGAGGTCGCCGCGGAAGCTGGAGCTGTCGGCGCGGTCGCGGCGGGTTTCCGGCAGCGCCAGCGCGATGAAGATCGTGGTGATCAGCGACGCCGCGGTGATGAGATAGAGGATCGCGCGCCAGCCGAATGTGGTCTCCAGCAGGCCGCCGGTCAGCGGGCTCACCATCTGCGCGATCATCAGCGCGGCGACGACAAGGCTGATCATGGCGCCGACCCGCTCGCGCGGATAGAGATCGCGGATGATGGCACGGCTGATCACCATGCCGCTGGCGCCGCCGAGCGCCTGGAAGAAGCGCGCCGCGATCAGTTGCGGCAGGGTCTCGGCGAACACCGAGCCGACGCCGGCCACGACCATCAGACCGAGGCCCGCGAGCAGCACCGGCCGACGGCCGAACCTGTCGGACAGTGGCCCCATGATCAGCTGTGAAAGCGCGATGCCGACCATGTAGAGCGACACGGTCATCTGCGCGATAGAGATGTCGCGGCCGAAGGTGGTCGCCAGCACCGGCAGCGCCGGCACCAGCATGTAGAGCGAGATCGGCGCCACGCCCGTCATCACGACGAGCATCAGCAGCATGACCTTCGATGTCGCGATGTTGTCTTTGGCCGCGCCGGGCGGCTTGCCCATCACGCCGTGCATTCAGGTCCGATCCAGCATTGTGGAAAGACTGTAGCGTGCCCGTCCGCGCGGAATACGGGTGTTTCGGCATACGCCCATGCGATTTCAGGAGACGCGGTGACGATGTTTCGTCTCGCGCAATAAACGCTCTGTCGTCAGCTGCGAATTCCGCTGTCGTCCTCCGCGAAAGCGGGGGACGCGGTATTCCAGAGGCAGGCGTATTTGAATTGAGAGGCCGCGGCGTACTGAATCCCCCGCTTTCGCGGGGGGATGACACCGAGTGGGGACGACGTCGAGTGTGCGGATGGCTGGGCGCGCCGCTACTTCAGCGCCGCCGTCGCCTCATCCAGCCACAGCTTCGTCGCGTTGTCGTCGAGATGCGGGCGCACCGCATGCGCAACGCGGGCGTGGTAGTCGTTGAGCCAGGCCAGTTCGTCCGGGCTCAGCATGCTGACCTCGATCAGGCGGCGATCGATCGGCGCCAGCGTCAGCGTCTCGAATGCATTGATCGGCTTCTCGGCGCCGGCAATGTCGGTGCCGATCACGAGCTCGAGGTTCTCGATCCTTATGCCGTAGGCGTCGGTCTTGTAGTAGCCGGGCTCGTTGGACAGGATCATGCCGCGCTTCAGCGGCGTGGTGCCGAGCTTGGAAATCCGCGCCGGCCCTTCATGGACGCTGAGATAGCTGCCGACGCCGTGGCCGGTGCCGTGCTCGAAATCGATCCCGGCCTGCCAGAGATATTGCCGCGCCAGCGTGTCGAGCTGCGCGCCGGTGGTGCCGTCGGGGAAGATCGCGCGGGCGATCGCGATATGGCCGCGCAGCACGCGGGTGAAGCGGTCGCGCATCTCGTCGGTCGGCTTGCCGATCGCGATGGTGCGGGTGACGTCGGTGGTGCCGTCCTCATATTGTGCGCCGGAATCGATCAGCAGGAGATCGCCGGGCTCGATGCGGCGGTTGCTTTTGCGCGTCACGCGGTAGTGCACGATGGCGCCGTTCGGCCCGGTGCCGGCGATGGTCGGGAAGGAGACGTCCTTCAGCGCGCCGGTCTGGCGGCGGAACGTCTCAAGCGCCTCGACGGTGTCGATCTCGGTGAGGCTGCCGGAGGGCGCCTCGCGATCGATCCAGGCGAGGAAACGCACCAGCGCCACCGCGTCGCGCTGATGCGCCGTGCGCGTGCCCTCGATCTCGGTGATGTTTTTGACCGCCTTCAAGAGGCTGACCGGATCGCTGCCGCGCACCGGCTTGCCGCCGGCACCCGCGATCAGGCGGCTCAGGGCGTCGGCTGCGGTCGCGTTGTCGAGCGCGATCGAGGCGCCGCGCTTGGCGAACTCGGTGAGTTTTGCCGCCAGCGCCGCGGGCTGCTCGACATCGGCCGATTGCTCGAGATGGTCGCGTGTCGAGTTGGACAGCTTGCGCTGATCGATGAACACCAGCGGCCGGCCTTCCTTCGGTACCAGCGCATAGGACAGCGGCAGCGGCGTATGCGAGACGTCGGCGCCGCGGATGTTGAAGGTCCAGGCCACCGCGTGGCTGTCGGACAGCACCAGCGCGTCGACGCCGAGCTTGTTGATCTCGAGGCGGATGCGCTTGAGCTTCTCGGCTTCGATCTCCCCGGAAAACTGCGCGCCGTGGATCGTAACCGGACCGAGCGGCGGTGCCGGCCGCTCGTGCCAGATCGCATCGAGCGGATTGCCGTCGACGGCGACCAGTTCCGCGCCGGCCTTGGCGCAGGCCGCGGCCAGCCGTTCGGCTGCCGCAGAAGTGTGCAGCCAGGGGTCAAATCCTAGGCGGTCGCCGGCCGCCAGATGCCGGGTCAGCCAGTGCTCCGGTGGCGGCTCGACCAGCGGCTCGACCTGCCAGGCCTTGCGGTCGACCTGCTTGCCGGCCTGCAGCGTGTAGCGGCCGTCGACAAACAGGGCGGCCTCCTTGCTCAGCACGATCGCGAGCCCGGCCGATCCGGTGAAGCCGGTCAGCCAGGCGAGCCGTTCCTCGGAGGCCGCGACATATTCATTTTGCTGCTGGTCGGCGCGCGGAACCACGAATCCGGTCAGCTTGCGCCGCGCCAGCTCCTCGCGCAGCGCGCTCAAGCGGGCAGTCAGCGCCACGCCGCCTTCGGGCTCTTCGAACGTCTGGAAATGGGCTTCGAACATCGCCGTCGCACTCTCTTCGGATGAAGCATGACCTTCGCGCGAGCGCGGTCAAGCATGACCATATTTTTGGCATAACTTATGCTTGAATATGGCATAGTGGAATTGGCCGGACGATGTCCACTGCACGTCAACGGTCAAGCGTACGGGGAGTGTCCAGGAGTGTCTCAACTCAACGGTGAGGAGATGCACGATGCCTGCATTCACGTTTGAGAAGATCTCGCCGCCGGTCCGCCGCGGCCCGATCGCGCCGGTCGAACAGAAGCAGCGCGGCGTCATCGTCCAGATGCTGGACCGCCTTGTCGAGGCGCGCGCCAAGCGTGCGGCCGGTCAGGACAAGGTCGAGACCATCCGTAGCGATTCGCCAGCGCCCGAATAAACAACCCACGGATCGCGGCTACCGTTCCAGATCGGAAGCCTTCGCCACGGTCACATTGACGACCTTGCCGCCCTCGAGCTCGCGCACGATCCGCTCATCGGGGCCGACGATGCCGAGATCGAATTCGCGCTCGGGCGTCACGAGCGTCATGCGCTGGCCGGCGATCACGACGACGGTCATGTCGAGCGTCTCGCCGGAGATCGCCCATTCCCTGAGCTCGTTGCAAAACGGCTCTTTGCGCCAGGCGTCGGGGAAGCCCGGATCGCATCTGACCTCAAGACCATCTTCCGACGTGGTCAGGACGAGCTTCGACCTGGAAGGCTTCCAGTGCTCCTCCAGCAGCTCGTTCGCTAGCCAGACGCAGCTGAACGAGCGGCATTCCGCCGGCCGGCCCGGATAGGTCCGGCAGCCGCGCCCCGGCTTGCAATGCGGGCACCACGTGTTGGCGGGCTTGGCCAGTTCCTCGATCGCCATCACCTTGCAGCAGAGCGTGCAGTCGCCGCACTGTCTGCCGGTCGCGGTCACTTCACGGAGCGCAGCAGCAGGCTGCTCCAGCCCTCGATCTTCAGATGCCGCAGCGGCACCAGCCCGCGGGCGCGGTAGGCGGCGATGACCGCCGGCGCCTGGTGCGTCAGCAGGCCCGAGAGAATGACCTGCGCCGACGAGGCGAGGTGACGCGCCATCGGGCCGGCCAGCTGCCGCAGCGGATTGGCGAGGATGTTGGCGAGCACCAGGTCGAACGGACCGTCCTCGGCGAAGCGCGGAGCGGCAAAGCCGGTGGCGCGGATCACGTCCACCAGATCGCCGGCGCCGTTCAGCCGGGCATTCTCCTCGGCGACCCTGACCGACGGCGGGTCGATGTCGCTTGCCAGCACCTTGCCGTGCAGCGCCTTGGCGGCGGCGATCGCCAGCACGCCGGTCCCGGTACCGAGATCCAGTACGCGGCGGGGCTGATACGCCTTCAGCACGTGGTCGAGCAGCAGCAGGCAGCCGCGGGTGGTGCCGTGATGGCCGGTGCCGAAGGCCAGCGCCGCCTCGATCTCGATCCCGAGCTTGTTGGGGGGGATCCGGTGCCGGTCATGCTGGCCGTGGACGATAAAGCGGCCGGCCGCGACCGGGACAAGATCTTCCAGGCTGGCCTTGACCCAGTCCTTGGCCTCCACGGTATCAAAGACTAAAGTCGATGCGACATCCTGCCGCAGCACCTGGCCAACCAGTTCGCGCAGTAAATCTTGGTCCGGCGGCTCGGCAAAATGGACGGTGACGTCCCAGCGGCCATCCGGTCGCTCGAAGGCCGCAAACGCCGCCTGATCCTCGAAAAACAGCTCGGAAAGCGCATCTACCACGCGCTTTGCGGTCGATTCATCTGGAAGGGTGACGCTGGCGCGGTGTGTGGACGGGGTCATCGGAGGCCGGTAGCGCGATTTTTGTTAAAATTTCAAGCCGGATTCAATCGAATATCGCGAGAATTGAGAGGTTCCCGGTTCAGACAACCTTAGATGTTGCCGTACTACTAGGGTGGCGGAACTGGGAACACCCTTCGTTCCAAGGCATCACAACCAAGGGCAGGGCTGCAATGAAGGCTTTTATCGTTAAGTTCTTGCGGGATGAATCCGGCGCGACCGCCATCGAATACGGACTGATCGCGACCGGTATCGCCATCGCGATCATCGCTGCGGTGAATGGCGTCGGCACGGCACTGAGCGGGACCTTCAACTCGATCAGCGGCTCGCTGAAGTAATTTCTCGAACGGCGTTCTCAGGGAAGCACCGGGCGACATGTCGCCCGGTGTTTTCTTTTTGACCGATTGTCCACAGAGCCACACGCAGCTTGTCGACAAGACATCAACTGCGTTCTCCCGGGATTGTCAGCGTCGATCGCACAGCCGGTCCACAGCGACGTCCACCGGTTATCCCGTCTTGAGACAAGGCCGCTGTCCACCGCAGACCCACAGCTTCTCAACACGCCTGTCCTCAGCTTGTCCCGCGGCGCGCGGTGTGTCGTCTACGAGAACAGCGCGCGATGGTCGGCCAGGATGGCCCGCGCGGCATTGTGGCCGGGGGCGCCGGTGACGCCGCCGCCGGGATGGGCGCCGGAACCGCAATGGTAGAGACCCTTCAGAGGTCCGCGATAGTCGGCATGGCCGAGCATCGGCCGTGCCGAGAACAACTGGTTCAATGTCAGCGCGCCGTGGAAGATGTCGCCGCCGAGCAGGCCGAATTGCCGCTCGAGGTCGAGCGGCGACAGGATCTGGCGGCCGATCACGCTGCCTGCGAACCCGGGCGCGTAGTGGTCGACGGTTGCGATCATCAGATCGGCGACCTCCTCGCGATGATCGTCCCACGATCTGCCGTCGGGCAGTTGCGGCGCGACGTGCTGGCAGAACAGGCTCGCGACATGCTGGCCCGGCGGGCTCAGGCTGTCGTCGAGCGTCGAGGGGATCAGCACCTCGACGACCGGAGCGCGGCTCCAGCCGAATTCGCGCGCGTCGTGCCAGGCGCGATCCATGTAGCCGAGGCTCGGAGCGATGATGATCCCCGCCGTGAGGTGATCCCCTAGGCCGGGCAGCACGGTGAACGAGGGCAGGGCACTTAGCGCCACATTCATCCTGAACGTGCCGGACCCGTTCCGCCATCGTGAGATGCGCGCGCGAAACTCGGGCGCCAATGCGCCCTCCGGCACCAGGCGTGTGTACAGCAGCTTCGGATTGACGTTCGAGACGACGTATTTGGCGCGCACGGTCTTGTCATTGTCGAGGACGACGCCGACGGCGCGCTGCTTCTCGACGATCACCTCGCTGACGGCAGCATCGGTTTCGATCTCGACGCCATGGCTGCGCGCGGCACGCGCCATCGCCTGGGTGATCGCACCCATGCCGCCGATCGCGTGGCCCCAGACGCCTTTCTTGCCGTTCACCTCGCCGAACGCATGATGCAGCATCACATAGGCCGAGCCCGCCGCGTAGGGGCTGGCATAATTGCCGACGATGGCATCGAAGCCGAACAGCGCCTTGACGAGGTCGTTCTCGAATCGCTCGTCGAGCATCTCACCGGCCGATCGCGTGAATAGGTCGAGCAGATTGCGCTGCTGTTCCAGCGACAGCCGGCGCAGGATGTTGGCGGTGCCGAGCGCGTTGAAGGCCTCGCTGATCGCGCTGATGCCAAAGCCCTCGACGAGGTTCGGCGGTGCGCGCAGCACGAATTGCCGCAGCACGTCGGCGATGGCTTCGAGTTCCCCTGAGAACACGCCGATTGCGGCGGCGTCCTTGCGGCTGAGCTTTGCGACCGACTCCCGGGTTCGGCATTCGCCCGTCAGCAAATAGCTGCCGTCGGGCGCGGGGAGGAAGTTCTGCGCGCGCCGCTCGACGATCCTGAGGCCGTGATCGGCAAGTTTCAGGTCAGACACGATCTGCGGATTGAGCAGGCTCACCGTGTAGGCGGCGACCGAATTGCGGAAGCCCGGGCAAAATTCTTCGGTGACCGCAGCGCCGCCGACCACCTTGCGGCGTTCCACGACCTTCACGCGCAGCCCGGCCATCGCGAGATAGGCCGCGCAGGTGAGGCCGTTGTGCCCCGCACCGATGATGACGACGTCCGTTTCGTTCATGTCCGCTTCAAGAAGCAGTGATTAGAGCATGTGCTGTGGCGCCGCAGCGCCGCGTCGTCAAGTCCGCGTGACCGCCGTTTCTTGTCCGTGATAGTGCCGTATGCTCAACTGAAATCCTCCGGTGGGGTGCCACCGGACTGTCCGCCTCCGGCGCCCGCCGGGTCCATGCCGGAGCTTTCATGACGTCTGAGCCGACCGCCTCGCGCAACCGGCTGGTGCTGGTTGTCTACACCGCCGCGATCTTCGTCAGTGCCCTGTTGCTGTTCTCGGTGCAGCCGCTGTTCACCAAGATGGTGCTGCCGCGGCTCGGCGGCTCGCCGGCGGTGTGGTCGGTGGCGATGGTGTTCTTCCAGTCGCTGCTGCTCGGCGGCTACGCCTATGCGCATCTCTTGATGAAGCTGAACGGCCGTATTGCGCCGGTCGTGGTGCATCTGGTGCTGCTCGTCGTCGCGTTGCTGACCTTGCCACTGGCGATCAGGAGCGGCTGGGGCGAGCCGCCGACGTCCGGCTATGCGATCTGGCTGCTCGGCCTATTCGCGGTTTCGATCGGCCTGCCGTTCTTCGCGCTCGCCGCCAACAATCCGCTGCTGCAGGCCTGGTTCGTGCGCACCGGACATCCCAATGGTCCCGATCCGTATTTCCTCTACGCATCCTCGAACATCGGCAGCTTCCTCGCGCTATTGTCCTATCCGGTGCTGCTCGAGCCGATGTTCACGTTGCGCACCCAGAACCTGATCTGGACCGGTGGTTATGGTCTGCTGATCATTCTGATCGCGAGTTGCGGTGTGCTGCTGTTGCGGTCGCCGGCCAATGCCGCCGCGCTCGACATGCAGGTCGATGACGCCAATGCGCCGGCGCCGTCCTGGCCGCTGCGGGCGCGCTGGATCTTCCTCGCCGCGGTGCCGTCCGGCCTCTTGATCGCGGTGACGGCGCATATCTCGACCGACGTCGCCGCCGCGCCCCTGCTGTGGGTGCTGCCGCTGTCGCTGTATCTCTTGACCTGGGTGCTGGTGTTCCAGTCGCGGCCACTATTGCCGCACAAATGGATGCTGCGGGCGCAGCCGCTGGCGATTGCCGGCGTCGTGATCCTGCTTGCGGTCGGAGGCGAGCAGAACCTGCTGCTCACGCTCGGTGGCCATCAGCTTTGCTTCTTCATCATCGCGATGGCCTGTCACGGCGAGCTCGCGCGCACCCGCCCGGCGGCGAAATATCTCACCGGCTTCTACGTCGCGCTGTCGTTCGGCGGCATGGTCGGCGGCCTGTTCGCAGGGCTTATTGCGCCTTTTACCTTCTCGTGGGTCGCCGAATATCCGATCCTGCTGGCGCTCGCGGCGCTATGCCGTCCGCCCGGCGGCGCGGAGCGGCTGCCGCGCTGGAGCGCCTGGTACTGGCCGTTCCTCGCGGTGCTGGCGGTGGCGCTGATCGCGCCAAGCTATTCGGCCGGCGACATCTTCAACTGGTTCGACGTGCACCGGGTCTGGGTGATCGGCGCGGTCGGCGTGCTCTCGGCGCTGCTGGCGCTCGCGCTGAACGCCAATCGCTGGAAGATCTTCGCCACCGTGGTGGTCGCGCTGGTGGTGCTGCGTGCCTATCCATCCGACGACGGCCGCGTCGAAACCGTGCGCAGCTTCTTCGGCGTGCACAAGATCGTGGTGACGCCGAACGGGCAGTATCACGTGCTGATGCACGGCACCACGATCCATGGCGCCGAGAAGTTCAAGAACGATGACGGCACGCCGGTCGCCGGAAAGCCCGAACCGATCAGCTACTATCACAAGGACGGCGGCATCGGGCGGGCGATATCAGCGATCCGCGAGCGTAAGGGCGCGCCGCTGAAGGTGGCGGTGATCGGGCTAGGTTCGGGGACGCTGACCTGCGCGTCGGCCCCCGGCGAGGACTGGCGCTTCTTCGAGATCGACCAATCAATGGTCGATACCGCGCGCGATCCGAAATACTTCACCTACCTCCAGAACTGCGAGCCGAACCTCAAGCCCGTCATCGGCGACGCGCGGCTGACCTTCGCCAAGGAGCCGGACGGCGCCTACGATCTGATCATCGTCGACGCCTATTCGTCGGACGCGATCCCGATCCATCTCGCGACCGAGGAGGCGATGGCGATCTACAAGGAGAAGCTGGCGCCGCAGGGCGCGGTCGTGATGCACGTCTCCAACCGTCACCTCGAACTTGCCAGCGTCGTGGTCGGCATTGCCGACGCCAACGACATGAAGAGCTGGGTCTACAGCGAGGATTCCGGCCGCGACAACGAGTACATCTTCTCGACCTCGGTCGTGGTCTCCGCGCGCGAGGAGGAAGACGTCGGCAAGCTCGCATCGTCGGATGTCTGGACCGAGACCGAAGCCGACGAGAAGCAGCGGGTCTGGACCGACGACTATTCGAACGTGCTGGGTGCAGTGTACCGCCGCCTGCGCGACGGCGAGCAGTAGGACCTGCTAGCCGAGCCAATCGCGGCGGCTTCCGCGCGATAATTCTCTAGCGATCGGCTACCAGCAGTCTGGCGAACTGGGGCTTGACGATCGCGGCAAACATTCCGGGATCGTCGAAAGCCCTCGCCGAGAGCATTGCCCCATGAACCGATGCCATCAGCATCTGGGCCTCCTCGTGCGGCCGCTGGTCCAGCCGGAACAGATGCTGTTCCGCGCCGGCCTGCAGCACCGAGGTGAGCCATCCCGCAAGATGATGGAAATGGGCGCCGACGCGCGATGCGACCTCGTCCGGCAGCATCGGCATCTCGCCGGCAAGCATCGCGCAGACGCAGAACGGCAGCGAGGCATCGCCGATGCACGCCTGCCAGAAGTTCACGTAAGCCTGCAGTTGGTCGGCCGGGCTTGCGAATTGCTCCCGAAGCGACTTCAGGCCCAGCTCGGTCTGCTGCCGGTAGCGATCCACCAGCGCCGAGACCAGCTCGGCCTTGGTCGGGAAGTGATGGTGGATGCTCGCCTTCCGGATGCCGATGGCATCCGAGATGTCGGCATAGCTAAAGCCGTTATAGCCCCCCGCGACGATGAGGGGCTGCGCGACGTCGAGAATTTTTTCAGAAGTCGAAGTCATCACGTTCACGTCATGCCTACCTTCCAGTAGGTAAATTACAAAGATAGATCAAGGCCTTCCTCTCCACACAGGGCGTCCAAGCGCCAAGATTGACTGGAATCCATCAACTACCTACTAGTAGGAAGACAACAAGGAGCCCTGTCAATGCAAAGCCACCTTTCGACCCAATCCACTTGGCTGCGATCCTATTATCTCGGGCGCGCCATCTTCTCGGTCGCCTGGGTCGCCGCTGCCGTTCTGTTTAGCGGCCAAGCCGGCCCTGCCGGGGTTCTGCTCGTGATCTACCCGGCGTGGGACGGCATCGCCAATCTGGCTGATGCCCGGGTCAATGGCGGCCTGAAGGCCAACCCATCCCAGGCCCTGAATGTCGCGGTCAGCGTGATCACGACGCTCGCCGTGATCGTGGCGCTCCGCCACAGCAGCTATGCCGTCCTCGCCGTGTTCGGGGTTTGGGCGATCCTCGCGGGCGTGCTGCAATTGTACACCGGCGTCAGGCGCTGGCGTCATTATGGCGCGCAATGGGCGATGATCCTGAGTGGCGCACAGTCGGCACTCGCCGGCGGCTACATGATCAGCCAGTCCGTCGGTACCGTTGCGCCGACCATTCTCGACGTCGCTCCCTATGCGGGCTTCGGCGCGTTCTACTTCTTGCTTTCCGCAATCTGGCTCGTTGCCACCGGCTATCGCCACGCGCGCGCCTAGAGTCAAAGCAAGCAGCTGGAGCTCCGTTCCGATTCAATCGGAACGGAGAGCTGTCCGACGGAGAGCGCCAGCTCGCCTTCAGCGCGACGCGACTATTTGTTCTCTGGCGGCGCTGTACTCGCGGAGGCGGGCGTCGAGGCAGCGAGCAGCGGCATCGTCGGCGTGCTCTCGCCGGCATCCTCGTCGAGGAATCGCTCCACGCCGGCCTGGATCGACGACTTCGCGCTGTCCGGGCCGCGGTCGCTGAGATCGTTGTGCTGGAATTCGGTTCTGACCACCTTGATGCCGAATCTCGCACAGGTCTCGTCGTCGGGCACGACGCCGGGATCGGCCTTGAACACCGGATCCCTGGAGCGGAACGAGAGGATCTTGATCTTGCCGTCGGTGATGAAGGGGACGCGCAGATTGTCCAGCGTGACGACCTTCTTGACCAGGTCGGGGTGCTGCTTGGCGAAGAACATCGAGATGTCTCCGCCGTTGGAATGGCCGATCAACGTCAGCTGGCGATAGTTTGCGTTCGGGTAGAGCTTCTTGAGCTCGTCGATCGCATACATGATGTTGAAGACGCCGCGATTGTACTGCATGCGGCGGCCGACATATTCCTCGCCGACCTTGGTGACCATCGGCGCGTCGGTGTCGAGATCATGCTGAATGCTGACCACGAGGTAGCCGCGCGACGCGAACAAATTGGTGAGGAACGAGTACTCGGTGTTCTTGACGGTGTTGCCGTGGCTCAGGATCGCGACCGGCAGCTCGATCATCTCGGCCATCGCCTGCATTTGCCGGTCACGGCGCACCGCGACCTCGACCGTGACGTCGCGGTCGTCGCGCAGAACGTCGTGGAACGTCAGCGTCGTGTGACGGATGGCCCATCTGTCCGTCGTGAAATAAGCGGCCATCGCCACGATGCACAGGCAAAGGACAATGATGCCCCGTTTCATGTCGACCTCTGATCTAGTCTGCGTGACCCGCGCTTCTCGCCCTGATTTCATCGGGCATGCCGCGTGAATCGGACTCCAGGGGCCAGGCGGGCGCTTGTGCCGCCGAATATCGGGCTAGTTTTACAATCAGATGACGACGCGACGACGGGCCACGGCGCACGATGACGGGCGCCCTTTGCGAAGGTCACAAGCGGGTGAGGGGAGCGTGAACTGACGGCGCCCTGCCTGCGGCGCCGTCACGGATCAAGAGCGTGCGGCAGATTTCTTTTGACGCGTTTTCTTCACGCGAACCGGCGCCTACTTCGCTCGAAAACGCTCTAATCCTGATAGGTGTTGCCGTAGAAGCCGCGCGACTGATAGGCGGGGCGCGGCTGGTAGTAGCCCTGCGGCGCCGGGGCGTAGCCCTGATTGCCGTAATACTGCTGCTGCTGGCCATAGGCCTGAGCGTCGTAGACACGGCGGCTTGACGGCGGTGCCGGATAGCGGCGATCGGTCGAGCTGCCGTCGGCTGGATAGATGTAGCCGTCATCGGTGCGGACCTGCGCCGGATAGTCGCGCGGCTGCGGCGTCAGCACGACCGGGTCGCCGGCGGCGGCGGTGCCGTACTGCTCGTCATATTGCTGCGGCGCGCGGCGGGCGACGGCGGTGCCATTGCGCCCACGCGGATTGCGCGCCAGCGCGACCTGCGACGAGCCGGTCAGCGTCACGGTGGTGTTGAGCACGCCTTCCTTCTGGACCAGGGAGTAAAGCGTGGTTGCGTTGTCGCGCGACAGCCGCACGCAGCCATGCGAGGCCGGCGAGCCGAGGCGGCTCACCGAGTCGGTGCCGTGAATCGCGTGCCCGATCTTGGTGAAGAAAATCGAGTGCGGCATCGGCGCGTCGTCGAATTCCTTGGAGTAGTGATCCTCTTCCATGCGGAAGGCGCGGAAGCTGCCGTTCGGCGTTTCGCGCGACGGGATGCCGGTCGAGACCGGCCAGTGATAGCGCGCGACGCCGTCGACCGCGACGGTCATCTGCTGGTTGTCCTTGTCGATGGTGATATCGACTTTGGCCTGTGCGGCACCGGCGGTGAAGAGCATCACGGACGTGAACGCAATGAGGAACGAACGCATTTTACCTTTGGCCTCCAGGCCTGCTCGCGAAGCCGCGGCTCTCCGTCCCCGGCAATCAATATGCACGGAATCCGAACTTGGTTCCAGTGGCGGGCCAAGGCCGTGATCAGTCGCCATGGTTAATCCCGTGCGCGGCGCAAACAAGGCCGAAGCCGGGCCTGGCTGTCACGGCGGGCTGACTTTTTCGCGAGCAGGCCGCGACCACGGCCCGATTGGTCTCCGACACGCAACCATTTGGCCGCATGAGCGTTTAACAATCCCGCCCGGCGGCGCGTTCGCGCCGCGCATCAAGGAATCCAGATGAACAACACCAAGGTGAAGACCGCGGCCGTCGTCCCAGCCGGCCTCTCCGCGCGGCTCCTGCTTGCGGCCGCAGCCCTCGCTTTGACGCTGGTCGCAGTCCCCCATGCAGGCCATGCCCAGGGCATCGTCCGCGGCGCTCATGAGGGCGCCTATGAGGGCAACCGGGTCGCCGGCCCGGTGGGCGGCGTGGTTGGCGGCGCCGTCGGCGCCGGCGTTGGTGGCGCCATGGGCGCGGTCAAGGGCGTGTTCGGCATCCCGGATCGCGGTTACCGGCGTGGCCACCGCTGCCGCGGCTATTACCGCCACGGTCATTTCCACTGCTATTGATTGGGATTGTCATTCCGGGGCATGCGAAGCATGAACCCGGAATCTTGCGCCGCAGTTCGACAGACGCGTAGCCCGGATGGAGCGAAGCGAAATCCGGGTTCTGCAGGCTTGGCGACAAGGTCCCGGATTGCGCTTCGCTCCATCCGGGCTACTGAAGCTTAGTCAGTTCTTCAGCCGGTAGCCGGTTCTGAAGATCCACGCCACGATGGCCATGCAGGCGACCAGGAAGCCCACGGTCATGCCGAGACTCAGCGGCACGCTGACATCGGCGATCTCGTAGAAGCTCCAGCGGAAGCCAGAGATCAGATAGACCACGGGATTGAGCAGGGTAATGGTGCGCCAGCCCGACGGCAGCATGTTCACCGAATAGAAGCTGCCGCCGAGGAAGGTCAGCGGTGTCACCACCAGCATCGGGATCATCTGCAGCTTCTCGAAGCCATCGGCCCAGATGCCGATGATGAAGCCGAACAGGCTGAAGGTGACCGCCGTCAGCACCAGGAAGGTCAGCATCCACACCGGATGCTGGATATGCAAGGGTACGAAAAGCCCGGCCGTCGCCAGGATGATCAGGCCGAGGATGATCGACTTGGTGGCGGCGGCGCCGACATAGCCGATGACGATCTCGAAATAGGAGATCGGCGCCGACAGGATCTCGTAGATCGTGCCGACGAATTTTGGGAAGTAGATGCCGAACGAGGCGTTGGAGATGCTCTGCGTCAGCACCGACAGCATCACGAGCCCCGGCACGATGAAGGTGCCGTAGCTGACGCCCTCGACCTCGGTGATGCGCGAGCCGATCGCGGCGCCGAACACCACGAAATACAGCGAGGTCGACACCACGGGCGAGACGATGCTCTGCAGCAGCGTGCGCCAGGTGCGCGCCATTTCGAACAGGTAGATGGCCCGGATTGCGCGGTAGTTCATGGCGCCCTCACGAGGCTGACGAAGATGTCTTCGAGGGAGCTTTGTTTGGTATCGAGGTCCGAGATGCGGATGCCGGCATTGCGGAGATCGTTGAGCAGGCTGGTGATGCCGGTGCGGTCGCCTTTGGTATCGTAGTCGTAGGTCACGGTGCGGCCGTCGTCGGACAATTCGAGATTGTAGGCAGACAGAACATCGGGAATGGCCTCGAGCTTGTTCTGCAACTGCAGGGTCAGCTCCTTCTTGCCGAGCTTCTGCATCAAGGTCGCCTTGTCCTCGATCAGGATGATCTCGCCCTTGTTGATGACGCCGATGCGGTCGGCCATCTCCTCGGCTTCCTCGATGTAGTGCGTGGTCAGGATAATGGTGACGCCGGAAGCCTGCAGCGTGCGGACCACCTCCCACATGCCCTTGCGCAATTCGACGTCGACGCCGGCGGTCGGCTCGTCGAGGAACAGGATCTGCGGCTCGTGCGACAGCGCCTTGGCGATCATCACGCGGCGCTTCATGCCGCCGGACAGCGTGATGATCTTGTCGTCCTTCTTGTCCCATAGCGACAGGTCGCGCAGCACCTTCTCGATATGGGCGGGGTTCTTCGGCTTGCCGAACAGGCCGCGGCTGAAGCTGACGGTCGCCCACACCGACTCGAACGCGTCGGTGTGCAGTTCCTGCGGAACCAGCCCAATCATCGACCGCGCCGCGCGATAGTCGGCGATGATGTCGTGCCCGCCGATCGTGATGCGGCCCTCGCTCGGATTCGCGATGCCGCAGATGATGCTGATCAGCGTGGTCTTGCCGGCGCCGTTCGGCCCGAGCAGCGCGAAGATCTCGCCTTTGACGATATCGAGATTGATGCCCTTCAGCGCCTTGAAGCCGGAGCCATAGGTTTTTGAAAGATTGGATACGGAAATGATCGGCGACATGGAGAGTCGGTGAGCGTGAGGGAGGGGGCGCGCGCGGATTGGGGCCCGGGCAGGCGCGTGATGCGGGTTCAGCCCAGATAGGAACGCACGGTCCGTTCTGCAATCGGTCGGCGAGGGAGAAATTTATTCTGCAGCGTGCACCGCTCCCGCTTGCGGGCAGGGCCATTGCATACGGCGCTTGCGGCCTCTGCAACTCACGTGTCCACGTATCGAGGCCGGGCTCGAACGAGGCTGATAGCCTGCCGCCTCAGGGGCGCACTACCAAAATATCGAAAACAACCCCATGCAAAGGAGCCGGCGGCCGGCGGCGCATATTGCAACTTGACCCGTCGGGCAAATCAGCGGTAATCTTCTATTATTCCGAAATCGTGGAGGCGCCGCTCGCCCCGGGGACATCGTATACGGGCGGGAGGGGACGCAGTTCCGACGCCCCGATATTCAATCCAATCAGTGCTTCTTGGCTGATTTCGCCGGCTTCTTGGCGGCGGCCGTCGGGACAGGGTGCGCCGGCGGCGCGCTGTCGGCGACCTTCGCGACCAGCATGATCTGCACCTGGTTGTTGACCGGCGCGTTGGGTTTGGTCGGGTCGAGCAACTGCTCCTCGCCGAGCCCGACCGACTGCAGGCGCTTCGCGGTGATCTTGAAGGTGTTGACCAGGATGTCGCGGATCGCGTCGGCGCGCCGCTGGCTCAGCAGCACATTGTTCTCGCGTCGTCCGGTCGATTCGATGTGGCCGACGATCAGGAAGGTGTAGGGCAGCAGCGAGGAGTGCGTCAGCGCATCGGCGATCCGCCCGACCGTCTGATACGACTCCGGCAGCACGATCGGCGTGTCGACGTCGAACGCGATGTCGACGTTAAACGTCGGCAGCTTGGTCAGGTCGGGAGCGATCGGCGGCCGTTTCGAGGGCGGCGGCTCGTTCTTCGATCGCGACTTCGATCGTTCGGCCACCTGCTGGCGCAGCGCGGGGACATCGATCTCGGCGTCTGTCTCAAAATGATTGAGCTTGGCGATGACGTCGTCGCGTGTGACGGCGGTCTGCGCCGGCGCTGGCGCAATCGACATCGCCAGCAAAGCCAGCGTGCCCAGCAGGGCCAAAAGGCCAGGATCGCGCAAGCCTCGCCTCGACAGCCGCATCATTGATACCCCGCGTCATTGATCGCCTGGGTGCAATTGCGGCTGAGGCCCTTGGCGCTGACGAGGCAGGGCACCGACTTGCTGGTCTCCTTGGTCGAGCCGCCGCAGACCTTGACGATCTCGCGGGTGCAGGCATTCGCAACGGTGACGCGCGCCGCGATCCTCTTCTGGATCGCATCGAGGGTGGAGAAGTAGCTCTCCTTGCACTGCGGCGAGATCACGTCGCGGTTGCGCGACAGGCATTCCTTGAGGCGGTTGGAGTCGAGATTGACGCCGCGGCAGTTCGCGGTGATGTCTGCGCCGCAGGCCTTGGCGAGCTGGGCTGCCGAATCGCCAAAGCTCATCGTCTCCGCGACCGCCAGCGACGGCGCGGTGAGCGCGATGACAAAAAGGAAAAACCTCCCCCGGACCATGGATCCATCTCAACCCATGAAATCAACTGGGGTCAAGGGCTACCAACAGAGAAGACCGCCAAAGAAGGTCGCCAAAGAAAGGTCGCTATGTCACACCCGTTGCACAAAGCTGTCGACCACCTTCTTCTCGCCGGCCTTTTCGAAGGCGATGGTCAGCTTGTTGCCGTCGATCTTCACCACATGGCCGTAGCCGAATTTCTGGTGAAATACCCGGTCGTCCAGCGAAAAATCCGACGTTGTGCCGGTGGACTTCGCCACCAGCTCGCCCTCGATCACGACAGGGCCGCGCTTGGTGCGATTGAAGCTTTCGGAGGAAAAGGAGGATTGCCGCTCCTCGAAGCCGCTGCCGCTACGGCCCCCGCCGCCGCGGTTGCGGTTGGCCTGGGCGCGCTGCCAGCCCGGGGTCGAATAGCTCGAGCCGAATGATTCGAGGTTGTCGAAGCGCGAGGCGCCATAGCCGCCGCTGCCGCCCCAGCCCGATCCGCCCTTGGATTCGGTGATTTCGACATTGTGCGCCGGCAGTTCGTCGAGGAAGCGCGAGGGGATCGTGGTCGACCAGGTGCCATGGATGCGGCGGTTGGTGGCGAAATAGATCTTGGCGCGGCGGCGCGCCCGGGTCAGCCCGACATGGGCGAGGCGGCGCTCCTCCTCGAGCCCGGCGCGGCCCTGTTCGTCCAGCGTGCGCTGGCTCGGAAACAGGCCTTCCTCCCAGCCCGGCAGGAACACGTTGTCGAATTCCAAGCCCTTGGCCGAATGCAGCGTCATCAGCGACACCGCCTCGTCGCCGGCCTCGCCGTCGCGGTCCATCACCAGCGAGATATGTTCGAGAAACCCTTGCAGGTTCTCGAATTCCTCCATCGAACGCACCAGCTCCTTGAGGTTCTCCAGCCGGCCCGCGGCATCAGCCGAGCGGTCCTTCTGCCACATCTCGGTGTAGCCGCTCTCGTCGAGCACGATCTCGGCGAGCTCGGTATGCGAGGCGACCTCGCGCTGGGCGCGCCAGCGGTCGAACTGCATGACGAGATCGCGCAAGGAGCCGCGCGCCTTCGGCTTCAGCTCGTCGGTCTCGACCACGGCGCGCGCCGCCTCGAACAGCGGAATGCGGCGCTTGTGGGCATGGTCGTGCAGCAGCTGCACGGTGGCGTCGCCGAGCCCCCGTTTGGGCACGTTGACGATGCGCTCGAAGGCGAGATCGTCGGCCGGCGAGTTGATGGTGCGCAAATAGGCCAGCGCATCGCGGATTTCGGCGCGCTCATAGAATCGGGGGCCGCCGATCACGCGGTAGGGCAGGCCGAGCGTGACGAAGCGGTCTTCGAACTCGCGCATCTGGAACGAGGCGCGCACCAGGATAGCGACGTCGTTGAGGTTCTCGCCCGAGCGCTGCAGTTCCTCGAGCTCCTCGCCGATCGCGCGCGCTTCCTCTTCCGAATCCCAGGAGCCGGTGACGGTGACCTTCTCACCGTCGACATCCTCGGTGCGCAGCGTCTTGCCGAGCCGGCCTTCATTATGCGCGATCAGATGCGAGGCCGCGGCCAGAATGTGGCCGGTGGAGCGGTAATTGCGCTCGAGGCGGATGACCTTGGCGCCGGGGAAATCGTGCTCGAAGCGCAGGATGTTGTCGACCTCGGCGCCGCGCCAGCCATAGATCGACTGGTCGTCGTCGCCGACGCAGCAGATGTTCTTGAGAACGGTCTGCTCCCTCTCCCCGTCCTTCACGGGGAGAGGGTCGGGGTGAGGGGCTCTATCCTCGAGCTCAGTCCGCGGAGAGTCCCCCTCACCCGGCGCGCCTTGCGCGCCGACCTCTCCCCGCAAGCGGGGCGAGGTAAGCTCGCCCGGGATCACCGCCGAGAGCGGCTGGCCCGGCCGCGACGGCGCCTGCGACAGCAGGCGCAGCCACAGATACTGCGCGACGTTGGTGTCCTGATATTCGTCGACCAGGATGAACTTGAAGCGGCTCTGGTACTGCCGCAGCACGTCCGGATTTTCGCGGAACAGCCTGATGTTCTCGAGCAGCAGGTCGCCGAAATCGGCCGCGTTGAGGATCTTCAACCGCTCCTGATAGGTCGCGTAGATCTTGCCGCCCTTGCCGTTGCCGAACGAGGCGGCTTCGCCCGCCGGCACCTGCGACGGCGACAGGCCGCGGTTCTTCCAGCCGTCGATCAGGCCGGCCAGCATCCGCGCCGGCCAGCGCTTGTCGTCGATGTTCTCGGCCTGCAGCAATTGCTTCAGCAGCCGCACCTGGTCGTCGACGTCGAGCACCGTGAAGTTGGATTTGAGCTGCACCAGCTCGGCATGGATGCGCAGGATGCGGCCGCCGATCGAGTGGAAGGTGCCGAGCCACGGCATGCCCTCGACCGCCTGGCCGAGCATCTGGCCGAGCCGCAGCTTCATCTCGCGCGCCGCCTTGTTGGTGAAGGTCACCGACAGGATCTCATGCGGCCGCGCGCGGCCCTGGCTCAGGATATGCGCGATGCGCGTGGTCAGCACGCGCGTCTTGCCGGTGCCGGCGCCGGCAAGCACCAGCACGGGGCCGTCGAGCGTCTCGACCGCCTCGCGCTGCTCCGGATTGAGGCCGCTCAGATATTGCGGGCCGGCCGCCGCCCGCGCACGCGCGGCGATGCCGCCAGCCGCCGGCTGGTGCTCGGGAACGCCGTGATAGGGCAATTTGCTCGGCTCGGTCATTGGCGAATCGTCTCGGCCCCACGATGACACCGCAGGATGGTGAAGGGGAGCCTTCTTAACAGGGATTGAAGGCCATATAGGGCCTGATCGGCCGTTTTGACAGGTTTTATCGCGGCTGGCGGGAACGCTTTTGGCAGCAGCCCGCAGTCAATCGCGGTTCCGGAAATCGGCGAAAATTTCGCGGTTTCATGCTCAGGAACCAGCATTTCCCCGCCGGATTGTTTCAACAGGTGCGGCGCCGGGCAGAGGTTCGCGCCGAGCAACAACAGGGAAACGAAGCGGAGTTTTGATCATGCTGAGCTGGGTCGTCACGTTCCTGGTCATCGCCCTCATCGCGGGCATTTTGGGCTTTGGCGGCATCGCCGGCGCCTCCGTCGAAATCGCCAAGGCGATCTTCTTCATCGCCGTCATCCTGTTTCTGGTGTCGGCGGTGGTCGGATTGGTACGCGGCCGCACAAGGGTCTAGCGAGGCCGCGAACCGGCGGCCGCTTCGCTTGAAAACGGCAAGTTATTTCGCCGAGGGCATCGCCACGTTGCGGCCGATGCCCTCGGGACGCGATACGCCCACATAGCTGTCCACGATCGCTTGCGCGCGGACGCGGATATCGGGCGGAAACGGCGCTACCTTGCGCGCCTCCATGTCGATGTGCAGCGTGAGATTTTCCGAGGTCGCGGAGAGCCAGCCTTCGGTGGCATGGCGCAGCTCCTCGAACGTGTGCAGCCGCTTCTCGTCGGCGCCGAGCAGGTAGACCTGGACCTGCACGGGATCGCCGAGATGAATCTCGCGGAGATAGCGGACGTGGCACTCGGCGGTGAAGGTCGAGCAGTGCCGCGCCTTCATGTAGTCCGGCCCGATGCCGAGCTGCAGCCACATCTCGTCGATGGCGCGGTCGAACATCACGTTGTAGTAGGCCATGTTGAGATGGCCGTTGTAGTCGATCCATTGCGGCTCGATCTGCATCACCGAGGATCTGAACGGGGCCGATGGAAGCGGCATCTCGCTGGTGGCAGTCGCTGAAGTCATGATCCGTCCCCGGTTCGTTGGCGTTCGAGCATGAGCTTTTCTGTGACTCCGGCGTCCACTTTTTCAAGTCAGGCTCTCTTGACCCCTTATACAAGCTTTGCCACGGTCGGCTAAAGGTGGGAGGAAATTTGACGTGGCGACAACGATTTCGGGCAATGTGACGCGACCTGATCCGCAGGCCCTGAAGCGCGCGATCGACGCGCTGGCGGCGCGGTTCGGCAACCGGCTCGTCACGTCGCAGGCGGTGCGCGAGCAGCACGCCCATACCACCACATGGCTGCCGACCCAGCCGCCGGACGCCGTCGTGATGGCGCAGGAAACCGCCGACATCCAGGACGTGGTGCGAATCTGCGCCGCCAATCGCGTACCGGTCATCGCCTTCGGTACCGGAACCTCGCTCGAGGGTCAGGTCAACGCGCCCGCGGGCGGCATCTGCATCGATCTGCGCGACATGAACAAGGTGCTCGAGGTCCATGCCGAGGACCTCGACTGCGTGATCCAGCCCGGCGTGACGCGGAAGGCACTCAACGAGCATCTGCGCGACCAGGGTCTGTTCTTTCCGATCGATCCCGGCGCCGATGCCTCGCTCGGCGGCATGACCTCGACCCGCGCCTCCGGCACCAACGCGGTGCGCTACGGCACCATGCGCGAGAACGTGCTGGCGCTGAAGGTGGTGCGCGGCGACGGCGAGATCATCACGACAGGCACGCGCGCCAAGAAGTCGTCGGCCGGTTACGACCTGACGCATCTGTTCGTCGGCGCCGAGGGTACGCTCGGCATCATCTCCGAACTGACCATCCGCCTGCGCGGCATTCCCGACACCATCGCGGCGGCGGCCTGTTCGTTCGACACGGTGCGTGGCGCCTGCCAGGCCACGATCCTTGCGATCCAGACCGGCATTCCGGTCGCCCGGATCGAGCTGCTCAATGCCGCGCAGGTGAAAGCCTGCAACAGCTACTCGAAGCTGTCGCTGCCGGAGACGCCGCTGCTGCTGCTGGAATTCCACGGCAGCGAGGTCGAGGTTGCCGAGCAGTCGAAGAATTTCCGCGACATCGCCGCCGAATGCGGCGGCGGCGACTTCACCTGGACCACCAAGCCTGAAGACCGCACCAAGCTGTGGCAGGCCCGGCACGACGCCTACTGGTCGGTAAAGGCGCTGCGCCCCGGCGACGGCATCGGCGTGGTCGCGACCGACGTCTGCGTGCCGATCTCGCGGCTCGCCGACTGCGTCACCGAGACCGAGGAGGATCTGCAGCGGCTCAACCTGCTGTCGCCGATCGTCGGCCATGTCGGCGACGGCAATTTCCACTGCTCGCTGCTCTGCGACGTCAACGACAAGGGCGAGATGGCGCGCGGCGAGGAGTTCATGCACCGCCTGGTCGAGCGTGCCCAGGCCATGGGCGGCACCTGCACCGGCGAGCACGGCATCGGCCAGGGCAAGCAGAAATACTTGCAGGCCGAGCTCGGTCCGGAGGCGCTCGACGCGATGCGGGCGCTGAAGCAGGCACTCGACCCGCAAAACATCTTCAATCCCGGAAAGATCGTCCCGGCCGCCTGAGGCGTCGTCACGCCGCGCAGCGTTCGCGAGCCCGCGCGCGGCGCGTGTTATACGCGGAACTTTTCCGCCCGCCCGGCGTCTCTCTTGTGCTGCGCTGTGTTGCCGCGACGTGTGTGGTGCGCGGAGGGAGGACGCCATGATCGGACGGGCAATCGGAATTGCGGTCGTGGTGCTTGCGATGGCGCTATCGGGTGACGCGATCGCCCGAGGCGGCGGCGGACACGGCGGCGGCCATGGCGGTGGGCATGGTGGCGGCCATGGAGGACATGGCGGTGGCCATGGCCACGGTGGTGGCCATGGACGCGGCGGGCATGGCTTCGGCCACATGCATTTCGGCGGCGGCCATCATGGCGGGTTCGGCCGCTCGCACGGGATCTCGCGATCAGGCTTCGCCGGCCATGGCGCCTCCGCATCGCGCGGGGGCGGCAATTTCGGCCGGATGCGCAATGCCGCGATCGCACCAGGCCATATGCGCAATGCGTTCAACTCGCTGTCGCGCAACGGCGCATTGCGCAACGGCCGGCTGTTGAGCAACCCTGCGGCGCGTGCGCAGATCGCCGCGGCTGCGGCGCTCGCCGGCTGGCACGGCGGGGCGGTGGCCAACGGCTGGTGGCAGCATCCCGGCGGCGGCTATGGCTGGGTCGGCCCGCTGTTCTGGCCGTTCGCGTACAACGACATCTACGACTACGCGATCTGGGGCGACGACATCGGATTCTGGGGCTACGGCTATCCGGACATCTATGCCGGCATCTTCGGGCCCTATGGGTATGACGATCTCAGGGCCTATCTGCCGGAGCGCCGGACGGGCCGCCGTTACCGCGGCGGCGGGCGCATCGAGCAGATGTGCGGCAATGACAGCCGTTCGGTCGCCGGCCTGCCGGTGGATCAGATCGCGGATACGGTGCAGCCGACCGAAGCGCAATCGGTGGCGCTCGGCGAGCTCGGCAACGCGTCGCTCGCGGCGGCCCAGGTGATTCGCGCGGCATGTCCCGCGCAGGTGGTGTTGACGGCCCCGAACCGCCTCGCCGCCATGCAGCAGCGGATCGAAGCAATGGTCACCGCGGTCGGAATCGTGAAGCCTCCGCTGGACAAATTCTACGGCCTGCTCGATGACGAGCAGAAAGCGCGGCTCAACGCGCTTGCCGAGAACCAGCGCAAGGAAGCCGCGGCGCGCGATCCGAACGCGACGGTCGCCCAGAGCTGCGGCGCCGCACAGCCGGCGATGCAGGAATGGCCGACCGGCGAGATCGAGGCGCGGCTGCAGCTCAGCGACGCCCAGCGCGGTGCGCTCCAGGCGCTGCAGGATGCCAGCGCCGACGCCGCGCGGAAGCTGAAGGCCGCGTGCCAGACCAATGAGGCGATGACCCCGCCCGCACGTCTTGCCTTCGTCGCCAAGCGGCTCGACGTCATGCTGCAGGCGGTCAAGGATGTCCGCGCCGCGCTCGAAAATTTCTACGCCACGCTCAGCGATGAGCAAAAGGCGCAGTTCGAGGCGATCGGGCCGAAACGATCGGCTTAGAGCCTCGGCGGTTCGCGTGAAAACGCGGCGAGCGAAATCCCCGCAGCCTCGGCCCTGACGCAATCAGAACCGAAACGGGCTTTATTCCATGAGTTCGACATCAATTCGCGCGCGGATCGGCCGCGGGTGTGGCCGCCGGGCCATAGTGTGCACCTCTTGCTCGGCACCGAGTCGACTCTGCGGTTCACAGGTTGCGCCAAGGCCAGCTATGTTTGCCGTGCTTTCAAGGTGCAGCGATGTGGTGGTTCAGCAAGGACGAGCACAAGGATATCTGGGACGATCCCGTCGCGCACCCGCTCGGCGACATCGAAGCTGCGCAGCGGATCCGTGCGATCTGCCGCGATGCCGCCGGCTGTGCCGAGGCGGTCGGCTCGCCCGACAAGCGCTCAGCGAAGAAGCAGCAGATCGAGCGTGATCGCTACGAGCGTGCCGCCAAGGTCGCGATGGAGACCGCGATGAGGATCTCCGACGAGCTGGTGCGAGATTCCGCGGTGCGCGAGATCGTCGGCCTCTGCATGAAGGCCAATAACATCAAGACGGGGCGGGCGCTGTTGCGTGCCATCCACGCCGGCTCGATCAAGGCGGAGGTCCTGAGGGAGCATCCGACGCTCGAGGGTGAGCAGGCCTGAGGTCGTCCAGTCGCCCGGATGGAGTGTAAGCGAAATCCGGGACGATTTATCAACGCGCGAGAAGATCCCGGATTGCGCTTCGCTCCATCCGGGCTACGCAGCTGAGTCGCCCTAAATTTGTAGCTCCGTCATTGCGAGGAGCGATAGCGACGAGGCAATCCATGCTTCCGCATATGCCACACGATGGATTGCTTCGCTTTGCGCGCAATGACGGAGGATCGTGCGTAGCCCGCATGAGCGAAGCGATATGCGGGAACGGTTTCCCGGGTATCGCTTCGCTCATGCGGGCTACTGATCTCACCAACCTCTACGCCTGTCCGCCGAGCGTGCGGACCGCTTCGTCGACGCTGTGGAAGACATGGTCCCGCGGCAACACCTCGTAGAGATCGAAGCGCTCGAACGCATCCTGCGCGCGCTCGGATTCGAGCCGCGCCACCGCCACCGTCACGCCCTCATCGCGGCATTCGCGAAATAGGTCGCGCAGCGCTTGCGCCGCCGTGAAATCGATCTCGATCATGCCGCTGGCCTCGATCACCAGCAGCCGCGGCTTGGGCGTCGCCCCGCCGATGGCCTGGAGCACGCCGCTGTGGAAGCTTTCCGCGTTGAGGAACGACAATGGCGCCTGCAGGCCGACGACGGCAATGCCGGACGTGCGCTCGCCTGTGACGTGCGGGCCCGTCGGCCACCAGATCGTGGTGCCGGGCACATGGACGAATTCGGCCAGCTGGCCGCGCGTCGTGGTCCAGATGCCGTGCAGCAGCGACAAGGCGATGCCGACGGCGACGCCTTGCTCGATCGGCAGCACGATGATCGCGGCTGCCGTCGCCACCACCAGCAGGAATTCATAGAACGACTGGCGGAAGATCGCGACGATCTGCGTGACGCGGATGATGCGCAGCGCCACGAACAGCAGCACGCCCCCGAGTGCCGCGTCGGGCACGTGCCGCAGCAGCGTAGCGCCGAACGCGAGCAGCGCGAGCACGATGGCCGCGGCAAACAGCCCCGAGAGCTGCGTGCGTCCGCCGGTCTCCGACACGATGCCGGTCCGCGGCGGGCTGGCGTTGACCGGAAAGGCGCCGAACAGCCCGGACAGGAGGCTGCCGGCACCGGCGCCGAGGAAGTCGCGATCGACGTCGGCCGGCTTGTCCGGATCGGACAGGAACGAGCGCGTCGTCGCCGCGGTCTGCACCATGACGACAACCGCGATCAGGATCGCCAGCGACAACAGCTTGATCCATCGCTCCGGCGCGATGTCCGGAAACGATGGCGTCGGCAGCGTCCCGGGCACGGTGCCGACCACCTTGACGCCCTTGCTTTCGAGATGGCCAGCGATCACGGCGACGGTGGCCACGACAAGGCCGATCAGCGCGCCCGGAATGCGTGCGCTGATCTTCTCCGATCCGGCGACCAGCGCCAGCACGCCGAGGCCGATCGCCAGCGTGTAGAAATTGGTTTGACCGATCTCCTCGGTGAGCACCCCGAGCTTGTAGAGCGTCGGCCCGTCCGGCGTGGTCAGGCCGAGCACGCCGGGCAATTGCGAGACCAGGATGTGGACCGAGATGCCGGCGAGGAAGCCGACCGTCACCGGGGTCGACAGTAAATTGGCGATCCAGCCGAGCTTGAACAGGCTGCCGGCGATCATGATCGCGCCGACCATCAGCGCCAGCGCCATCGCGAGCGCCTGATAGTCCGGCGAGCCGGCGGTCGCCATCAGCGCGAGGCCGCCGGCGAAGATCGGCGTGATCGTGGAGTCGGCGCCGCAGGACAGGAAGCGGTTGGCGCCGAACATCGCAAAGCCGATAGAGCCGGCCATGAAGGCGAAGAAGCCGATCTGCGGCGAGAAGCCGCCGAGCCGCGCGGTCGCCATCTGCTCCGGGATCGCAATCGCGGCGAGCGTCAGCCCGGCGATCAGGTCACCCGGCAGGTCGCTTGGCCGGAACGACCTGAGCGAACGGAAGACCGGCCAGCTGGCGCGTGTCTGACGATCCTGGCCCATCGGTGCCCCGTGAGGATTGCGGCGATTCCCCGATAGTCCGACATGGCGCGGCCAAAAGCCAGCCGACGGCACCCTGCGTCGGCGTGAAGGCCTAGCCGATATTTTGCAGCGCCGGGAAGGTTTCCAGCAGCCAGACGCTGACGCTCGAGACTGCGCCGGTCAGGAAGCCGATGCCGGTGACCACCATCAGCACGCCCATCACCCGCTCGACGGTGTCGAGATGGCGCTTCATCCGCGCGAACAGCGAGGAGAACTGCTTGACCATGAAGGCCGCAAGCAGGAACGGGATGCCGAGCCCGGCGGAATAGACCGCGAGCAGGCCGGCGCCCTTCGTCACCGTGGCCTCCGCGGCCGCGATCGAGAGGATCGCGGCGAGGATCGGCCCGATGCATGGCGTCCAGCCGAAGGCGAAGGCAAGGCCCATGACGTAGGCGCCCCACAGCCCGACCGGCTTCGGCGCGGTCAGCCGCCCCTCGCGCATCAGCAGGCCGATCCGGGTCACGCCGAGGAAGTGCAGGCCCATGATGATGATGACGATGCCCGCCAGGATCGAGAGCTCGGCCGACCAGGCGCGCACCAGCCCGCCGACAAAGGAGGCGCTGGCGCCGAGCGCGACGAACACGGTGGAGAAGCCGAGCACGAACATCAGCGCCGCCGTCATCACCGCGCGCTTGGAAGCCGCGGTGGCGCCGTCCTGGTTGACCTGCTCGATGGTCGCGCCGGTCAAATAGATCAGATAGGGCGGCACCAGCGGCAGCACGCAGGGCGAGAGGAAGCTGACCAGACCGGCGATCAGGGCCGCCGGGATCGAGACGTCGTGCATCAATGAAACCTTCGCAGAATAGCGCTCCTGTCTTGGCGTCTATGCGGCCAACAATCCAGAAGTTTCGTCGTCGCAGCCTTCAACTATGGTCACAGGCCCGTGTGCGGGTCGACTCTCGTGGCAGGCGCGGAATGACGGTGAGGCGAGCACGCCGCGCGGCTCCCACTCTCGCAAGGGGGAGGGAACCCTTCCGGCGGTGCCTCGCTCACGCGTCAATCACTGATGCCCATTTTTGATCTGCAAGCGGCACCACACATTCGCTGTCGTCCCGGCCTGGTGCGCAATTGCACACGGGGGGCCGGGACCCATAACCACCGCTGAGCTAGGTTGCGCAACGCTGGAACGACGAGTCCCACCGACAACATCGGCCGCGGCGTATGGGGTCCCTGCTTTCGCCAGGACGACCATGTGGAAGCAGTGAGCGCATCACGACCGCAGTCACCAACATCATCGGCGCTTGGCTGGACGTGGCGTCTCGAACTCCCTGCCGCGAATGCGTACCAGGTCGTCGGCGGAATTCGTCAGCAGCACGACCGTGGCTGTGCGCGCCGTCTCCGCATCTCCGGCGGCGATTGCGTCCAGCACCGCGCGGTGCTCGCGCAGTGCCCGCGGACGGTGCGAGCCCGGTGCTGCGATCGTAAAACTCTGGCGCAGCGTGATCTCGAACATCTGCGCGATCGGCCAGAAGAATTCGTTGCGGGTGGCGAAATAGATCGCCTGGTGGAACGCGATGTCGGCGGCGACGAACTCTTCGTTGCTCTCTGCAGCGTCCATGCCGTCGCATCCGGCGCGGATGCGGGCGATGTCGACCTCCTCGGCATGGGTCGCCGCGAGCGCTGCCGCGGCCGGCTCGACCGCGGCGCGCAGCTGGAACAGCTTGGCGAGGTAACGGTCGATCTCCGCGGTCTCGAGGTGCCAGCGCAGCACGTCGGGATCGAGCTGATTCCACTGCTCGGGCGGCCGAACCCGCGTGCCGCTCTTGGGCCGCGACTCGATCAGGCCCTTGCCGGTCAAGGTGCGGATCGCCTCGCGCACCACGGTGCGGCTGACGTCCATCATCTCGCAGATCCGGATTTCCGGCGGCAGCGTTTCGCCGACGCCGATCTCGCCGCGCACGATGCTGCTGCCGACGCGGTCGGTGACCTGGCTGTGCACGCTTCGACGCAACGCGTTGGATGTCTGGAACATCGAGGTCCTCGCTGCGGTTGCAGCCTGCGCCGCCGCCGAGCCGCGCCCTTGCACAACCGTATCCGTTTTGTCATACATTATGACAAATCGGCTGCCAAGCTCACGCCGTCAGGCGGGTGGCCAACACAATAAAGATCCGTCCCCGGGGAGGAGCACCATCATGACGTCGAACCGCGTGAGCCGCCGCATTGTGCTGCAGTCGTCGGTCGCAGCGACCGCGTGGCTTGCCGCCGCGCCCGCGATCATCGGCGGCGCCGAGGCTGCGGTGATGAAAATGCGATGCTCGTCGTCGCTTCCGAACGATCCCAAATACGCCAATGGCCGCGTCTACTACGACAATCTGGTCAAGAGTCTGAAGGCGAACGGGCTCGGCGAGCAGATCGAGGTCACCTTCTTCCCCGACAACCAGCTCGGCCAGGAGATCGACGTCATCAACTCGGTGAAGCTAGGGGTGATCGACCTGATGGTGTCCGGCTCGTCGATCTCGGCGAATCTCGTGCCGCTGGTCGGCACCTTCGACCTCGGTTACCTCTTCACCAGCTTCCAGCAACAGACCAAGGCGTTCGACGCCGGCGCGGCGAAGCCGATCGAGGCTGCGCTGCTCAAGGGCGCCGGCATTCACATCATCGGCTGGGCCTATAATTTCGGTGCGCGCAGCGTGCTGGCGAAGAAGCCGGTGAAGACGCCGGAGGATCTCGCGGGCCTGAAAATCCGCACCTTGCCCAATCCGATCATCACCGAATGCCTGCGGCTGATGGGTGCCGCCGCGACGCCGCTGGCGTTCGGCGAGATCTATACGGCGCTGCAGGCCGGCGTGCTCGACGGCCTTGAACACGATCCGCCGACCATCCTGGCGAGCAAGTTCTACGAGACCGCGAAGCACTATGCGCTGACCCAGCACATCTTCTCGCCGCTCGCGGTCTATTTCAGCGACACCAGCTTCAACCGCATGGCTCCCAAGCTGCGCGAAGGCTTCCTCGATGCGGCGAACAAGGCCGCGATCGACGCCCGCGCGCACGGCCTTGCGGTGGAGAAGGAGGCGCTGGCGGCGCTGGTGGAGAAGGGCGTCACCGTCGTCGAATGCGACAAGGAGGCGTTCCGCAAGCGCGTGCTGCCGCAGACCGACAATTTCATCAAGGCGCGGCCCGAGGCCAAGGCTGTCGTCGACCTGATCCGCGCCACCCAGGCCTGAGGTCGGCGCATGTCAGTCGCCGCAGTCGAGGCGAGAAGCAGCGCCGATCGGATCACGGCACCGCTGCTCGCCGTCAGCGACGCGATCGCCGCGCTCCTGCTTGCCGCCGATCTCGTGGTGGTCTGCGTCGCGGTGCTGGCCCGCTTCCTGTTCAACGCGCCGGTCGAATGGTCCGACGACGTCGCCCGCGGCCTGATGGTCGGGTCGAGCTTTTTCGGCGCGGCAAGCGCGCTCGCCCGCGCCGAAAATCTCGGCGTCGCCTTCTTCGTCAACATGCTGCCGCCGGGCGTGCGGCGGGTGGTCGATGCGGTCGGTGCGCTGCTTGTCACCATCATCGCCGGCTATGTCGCGTTCAATGCCGTCAAGATGGGCTGGCTGACCACCGGCCAGACCTCGGGCTCCGGCCTGCCGCTGGAATGGACGTTCTATCCGATGGGCATCGGGGCAGCGTTCATGACGGTCTTCGCGTTCGAGACGTTCTGTGGCCGGCCGCTGCGTGACATGGCGGCAGCCATCGTCGCGACCGCCGTCATCGTGGGTCTCTATCTGGCCTGGGATGCGCTGGCGCCGTCGTCCGTGCCGTCATCGCAGGCGTTGATGCTGATCGGCTTCTTCCTCACGCTGTTCGGCGGACTGCCGATCGGCTTTGCGCTGGCGCTGGCGGCGCTGATCTTCATCTGGGTCGAGGGCACGCTGCCCGGCGTGATCTTCGCCCAGCAGATGGCGCGCGGCATCGACAATTTCGTGCTGCTCGCGATCCCGTTCTTCATCCTGGTCGGCTACCTGATGGAAGCCAACGGCATGTCGGTCCGGCTGATCGAGCTGCTGCAGCGCGCGGTCGGACGGATGCGCGGCGGGCTCAACGTCGTCATGGTGATGTCGATGGTGCTGTTCTCCGGCATCTCGGGCTCCAAGATGGCCGACGTTGCAGCGGTCGGCTCGGTGCTGATCCCGGCGGCGCGCCGCTCGCGGCAGAACCCGGGCGGAGCGGTGGCGCTGCTCGCCGCCTCCGCTGTCATGGCGGAGACGATTCCGCCCTGCATCAACCTCATCATCCTCGGCTTCGTCGCCAACCTGTCGATCGGCGGACTGTTCGTCGCCGGCATGTTGCCGGCCGCGCTGATGGCGCTGGCGCTGATCGCGGTGTCGATCATCTTCGGCAAGCGTCCTGCCACGAACGTGGAAGCCGAGCCGCGCGTCGCGGTATCCGGGCTCTGGACCGGTGCGACCGCCTCGTTCGGGCTGATCTTCATGATCTTCTTCGGCTTCAAGAGCGGCTTTGCCACCGCGACCGAGATTTCCGCCTTCGCCGCGGTCTACGCCATCGCCGTCGGCAGCCTGCTGTTCCGCGAGCTCGGTGCGAGGAGTCTGGCGCATTGCTTCGTGCATGCGGCTGTTCGTTCGGGGCTGGTGCTGTTCATCGTCGCCGCGGCGCAATCGCTGGCCTTCATCCTGACGCTGCAGCAGGTGCCGCATGCCGTCGGCGACCTCATGCTGGCGATCTCGGGCAGCCACGGCGTCTGGCTGTTCATGCTGCTGTCGATCCTGGTGCTGGTGGTGATGGGCTCGGTGCTCGAAGGCGCCGCGGCGCTGATCATTTTCGGCCCGCTGCTGCTGCCGGTTGCCGTCAAGCTCGGCATCGATCCGCTGCATTTCGGCGTCGTGCTTGTGATCGCGATGGGGCTCGGGCTCTTTGCTCCGCCACTCGGCCTTGGGCTCTACGGCGCCTGCCTGATCGGCAACGTGCCGATCGAGCAGACCATCAAGCCGATCGCGGGTTATCTCGGCCTGCTGTTGCTGTGCCTGCTGGTGATCGCCTTCGTGCCCGCCATCAGCACGGCCTTGCCGCATGCGCTCGGCTACTAGGGGGGTGGGATCGTGAAGGTGCTGCTTGCCCATACCCCGCAGATGCGCCGCGACTATTATGGCGAGCGCAGCCTGAACGGCCTGCGCGCGGTCGCCGACGTCATGCTGCACGAGGGCGAGGACGCGCTCGATGCGGCGGCGCTGGTCGAGGCCGCGGCCGATGTCGACATCATCGTCGCCGACCGCATGACGCAGGGGCGAGGGGAGATCTTTCCGCAGCTGCCGAAGCTGCGCGCGTTCGTGCGCTGCGCGGTTGACATCCGCAACATCGACGTGGCTGCGGCCTCCGCCGCCGGCGTGCTGGTGACGCAGGCGAGCGCCGGCTTCGTCCAGTCGGTCGCCGAGCTCGCGCTCGGCTTCATGGTCGATCTGTCGCGCGGCGTCTCGCGCGCCACCGCGGATTATCACGCGGGCAGGGCGCCCGAGGTCGTGATGGGCCGCCAGCTGGCGGGAAGCGCGATCGGCATCATAGGCTATGGCAGCATCGGGCGCTATCTTGCCGGGATCGCAAAAGTGCTCGGCATGAATGTGCTGGTCGCCGATCCCTACGTAACGATCGATGATGCGGCGATCGGGCATCTGCCGCTCGACGATCTGCTGGCACGCGCCGACTACGTTGTCTGTCTCGCGATCGCCAACGCGCAGACCGAGAACCTGATCGGGCAGGCCGCGCTGGCGCGGATGCCGAAGCACGCATTCTTCATCAACCTTTCGCGCGGAAACCTCGTCGACGAGGCGGCGCTGTCGGCCGCGCTGCGCGATGGCCGCATTGCGGGTGCCGCGATGGATGTCGGCCGCGCGCCGGACCAGATGCCGACGCCCGAGCTTGCGAAGCTGCACAATGTGATCGCAACGCCGCATGTCGGCGGCCTGACGCCGCAGGCGATCGAGCATCAATCGTCGGAGACGGTACGCCAGGTCGCGAAGATCGTCGCCGGCGAGATACCCGTCGGTGCGGTCAATGCCGGCTACTGGACACGGCGGCCTCGGCCATGAAAGTTTGGCGAAGCCCAATGTCGTCCGCGGGGCTGGACAAGAGCTTCGCATCCGGCCCAGACTTGGCCCGCATAACCGCGGCCCTTGAGCGCGCGGACAATCAATGAACGGACGTCCCGCAACAAACGACGGGCGCCGAGAGGGAAACAGGGAGGCATCACATGGCTATTTCACGCCGTGACGTTTTGTTGGGCAGCGCCGGTGCTTTGGGCGCCGCATCATTTTCCTTCCCAGCGCCTGCCATCGCACAGTCGGAACCGATCAAGATCGGCTGTCTCGCGGCGATCACCGGCCCGAGCTCGGCTCCGACGGTCGGCTTCAATCGCGGCGTCAACTTCGCGGTCGACGCCATCAACGGCGCCGGCGGGGTGAAGGGCCGCAAGATCGAGCTCGTGATGCGCGACACCCAGGGCGATCCGACCAAGGCGGTGAACGCGACGCAGGAGCTGATTAGCCAGGCCAAGGTGCACGCGATCTGGGGTCCGCTGAACTCGGGCGAGGCGCTGGCGACGACGCCGATCATGGCGCGCGCCAAGATGCCGGACCTGCATCCCTGCGTCGTCGAGACCCTGATCGACCCGGTCAAGTTCCCCAATGCGTTCCGCATCGCGCCGTCGAACAACCAATGGGACGATGCCGTGCGCAATTACTGTCTCAAGATCCTCAAGGTGAAGAAGGTCGCGGTGATCGGCGACACCACCGGCTATGGCGTCACCGCGGTCGGCGCCTCCGTCGCGGCGTTCAAGAAGGACGGCGCCGAGGTGGCCTATCAGGCCAATATCGACGCCACGCAGCCCGACATGACGCCGGACATGCTGCGCGCCAAGAATGCCGGCGCGGAAGCGATCGTGGTGTGGAGCGTCTCGACCGGCATGGAGGCGCGCATGTTCAACACCCGCGCCGCGATGAACTGGGACGTGCCCTTTGTCGGTCATCCCTCGATGGCGTCGGGCGAGCTTGCGAGCCTGGTCGCCAAGCCGGAGAACTGGAAGAAGGTCTACGCGATCGGCTACAAGAGCTGCAGCTATGACGGCGCCGGCAAGCTGCCGCCGAAGAGCGCGGACCTGGTCGCGCGCCTGACCAAGGCCAACATCGCGCTGAACGACACGCTGTTGTGGTGGGTCGCGGGCGGCATCGATTGCATCGAGCTGATCGCCAAGGCGGTCGCCGAAAGCGGCTCGACAGACAGCGCCGGCATCATCAAGTACTGGAACATGCTGTCGACCTATCCCGGCTATTTCGGCAATTACCGCTTCTCGCCGACCGAGCACAACGGCTATCTAACCGAAGAGATCGTGATGTCGGAAGCCTCTACCGCCAAGGACGGCACCTTCGCGCTGGCGCCGGGGTATACATAGAAGGGCGAGGGCGCAGCCGATGCTGGCCTCGATCCTCGCATCCGGTCTCGCGGCGGGCGCGATCTACGCGCTCGTCGGCGTCACCTACAACACGATGTTCTCGACCTCGCGGGTGATGAGCTTCACCGCCGGCCAGCTGGCGATGCTGGGCGGCGTGTTCGGCTCGATGTTCACGCTGAAGCTCGGCCTGCCCATTGCCGTCGGCTTCGTGCTGACGCTGCTCTGCTGCGCGGTGATCGGAATCATCACCGAATTCGTCGCGGTGCGGCCGGTGCTCAAGAGCCTCGACCAGCATCTCTACGTGCTCTCGACCCTCGCGGTCGCGCTGATGATCCAGCAGATCACCGCGATCAAATGGGGCACCGAGCCGCAACCGTTCCCGCGCATCGCAGGATTCGGCGAGGGCGTCCTTGATGAGAAATTCTGGCTGCCGGTCCTCGCCTGCGCCGTCACCATTGTCGGCCTTGAATATCTCTACCGCCGCACCCTGGTCGGCCGCGCGTTCCTCGCCATCGCGGAGGATAATTTTGCGGCGCGGGCGCTCGGCCTGCCGGAGCGCAATCTGCGGGTCGCGAGCTACGCGCTCGCCGGCGTGGTCGGCGGCATCGCCGGGTTTTCCGGCGGGCAGTTGCTGCTCGCCTTCTTCGCCAACGGCGCGCTGCTCAACTTCTACGGCTTCGTGCCGGTGGCGCTGGGCGGGCTCGGCAATAACAGAGGCGCGATCATCGGCGGGCTGGCGCTCGGCCTGTTCCAGCAGGCGGCGAACTTCCTGGTCGGCGGCATCTTCTCCTCGGTCGCGGTGTTCACGCTGTTCATCGTGGTGCTGCTTGCCGCGCCGCAAGGGCTGTTCGGCGCCTCGACCGCGCGGAGGGTGTGATGACGTCGGTCGTGGCCACTCCGTCCCGAACCGACAGCGGCGTGTGGCGCGCCGCGCTGCCGCACGTCCTGCCCTTCCTCGGCATTCTGGTGGCGGCGGTGCTGCTGCCGTTCGTCAGCAACGATTACTGGGTGCTGATCGGCACCCGCATGGCGATCTACTGGGTGCTGGTGTCGGGCCTCAATCTGGTGGTCGGCTTTGCCGGTCACCTTGCGATCGGCTATGTCGCGCTGCTGACGCTCGGCGCCTACACGACGAGCGTGCTGGTTGCCGGCAACGTGATGCCGGCGATTCCGGTGTTCGTCGCCTTGCCGATCGCCGGCCTGATCGGCGCGATCTTCGGCGTGGTCGTCGGCCTGCCGGCCCTGCGCCTGCGCACCTTCTACTTCGCCATGTCGACGCTTGGCTTTGCAACCATCGTGACCCAGATCGCGCTGGCCTGGCAGAGCGTGACCGGCGGCGGCATCGGCATTGCCGGTCCCGAATTCCCGGCGCCGTTCAACACGCCGTGGGGGTTCTACGCCCTCTGCATCGCCTTCGCCGCGCTGACCACCTGGATGAGCGCCAATGTCGCGCACAGCCGGTTCGGCCGCGCGCTGATCGCGGTGCGCGACGCCGAGGTCGCCGCTGAGGCCAGCGGCATCTCCAAGCCGAAAATGCTGATCGCGATCTTCCTGTTCGCCGGCGCGCTGGCGGCGATCGCCGGCGGATTGTTCGCGACCCTGCAGACCTACATCACGCCCGATGCGTTCACCTTCGATCTCTCGGTGCTGTTCTTCATCGCGATCCTGATCGGCGGCCGCGGCTCGATCCTCGGGCCCATGCTCGGCACCATCATCCTGACCATCCTGCCCGAGATCGCGGCGCCGCTCGCGGCTTGGTCGACCTTCCTCTACGCGGTGCTGCTGCTCGTGATCGTGCTGGTGATGCCCGGTGGCATCGCGGCGCTGCTCGATTTCCGCAACCGCCGGCCGCTCGCCAGCAACCGCGCCATCGTTCCGCGTCCCGCTGCACTCGCCGACATCGTGCGCCGCAGGGATGGCGGCAAGACGCTGCAGCTGCGCGGCATCGCGCTGAGCTTCGGCAATGTGAAGGCGATCGATGGTCTCGATCTCGATATCGCGCCCGGCGCGATCCACGGTCTGATCGGACCGAACGGCAGCGGCAAGACCACGACGCTCAACGTGATCTCGGGCTATTACGCCGCCAAAGCCGGCACCATGACGCTTGGCGGCGAAGTCCTGGCCGCGGGCCAGCCGGTCAAGCGCGCCGCGTGCGGCATCGCACGCACCTTCCAGACGCCGCGCGTGATCGGCGAAGCCTCGGTGCTGGAGAACGTCATGATCGGCGGCTCGATCGAGGGCCGGGCCAATTTCGTCGAGGCGATGCTCGCACTGCCGCGCAACGGCGCCGACGAGCGTCTGCTCGCGGCAAAGGCGCACGCGCTGCTCGGCGTCGTCGGCCTCGAGGCGCTCGCCGACATACGCGCCGATCGCCTGCAGCACAGCGAATTGCGCTTCATCGAGATCGCGCGGGCGCTGATGCTCGATCCGGACTTCCTGCTGCTCGATGAGCCCGCCGCGGGTCTCTCCAATGACGAGATCGAGCGGCTCGCCAGCCTGATCAAGGCGGTCTGCGGCCGCGGTACCGGTGTGCTGCTGGTCGAGCACCATGCCGATCTGATCTTCGATATCTGCCACCAGGTCACCGTGCTCAATCTGGGCCGGACGCTGGCGGCGGGAACCCCGGCGGAGATCCGCATCCACAAGGAGGTCGTCAGTGCCTATCTCGGCGGCTGAACCGTTGCTCGCGGTCAATGGGCTGCAGTCCGGCTACAGCAAGATCCGTGTGCTGCACGGCATCAACATCACGATTGCCACCGGCGAGGTCGTGGCGCTGCTCGGGCCCAACGGTGCCGGCAAGACCACACTGCTGCGCGCGATGTCCGGACTGTTGCCCGTCACTGCCGGACAGGTCCGGTTCGGCGACCGCGACATGACCAACGCCACGCCGCGCGATGCCGCGCGGGCCGGGCTCGTGCATGTGATCGAGGGACATCGCGTGTTCACGCAGATATCGGTGACCGACAATTTGCTGCTCGCCGGCTATGACCTGCCGCGCGCCGAGCGTGCCGTGCGCATCGAGGAGGCGTTGGCGTTCTTTCCCGAGATCGCCGAGAAGCGGCATGAACGCGGCGGCGCGCTGTCGGGCGGGCAGCAGCAGATGCTGACGGTGGCGCAGGGCCTGGTTCGCCGGCCGCGGTTGTTGATGCTCGACGAGCCGTCCGCGGGACTGTCGCCGGTGCTGGTCGATCGCGTCCTCAACGTCATCGGCCGGCTGCGCGAGCAGGGTACCTCCGTGCTGCTGGTCGAGCAGCTCTTGGAGAAGGCACTCGCCTGTGCCGATCGCGTCTACGCGCTGGTGCAGGGTGCGATCGCGCTGGAGGCGCCGACCGGAGAGAGCGACCTCGCGCATCGGCTCGAGCGCGCCTATTTCGGCCATGAGAGCCACGCGTTGCAGACCTAGCCAATGCAACCTGTGTGCTCGACGCCAACGGCCACGCAACTTGTGATCGGATGCGGCGTCGACTGCCGTTGTGGCGCAATCTGCACGTGCGTCATAAAATGGCACGACAGGTGCAGGCAGCTTTGCTAAGCTTCACAGCGATGCCCGATTGTGGATATTTGTCGCGTTGTTTTTAAGACTTGTTGCGGTTGCCTGCGTCTGCAGCTCTCTTCAAGAGGCCTACGATGCAATGTTTGCGTTGCGGTTGTCAGAACAGGGCGACCAATGAGTATTGCGAAGGGTGCGGGGCCTCTCTCGGAATTACGTGTGAAGCTTGCGGCCACCTGAACGGATCAAGCAGCCGCTTTTGCGGAAAGTGCGGCGCTGCGTTGGCGACGGCGATTGACGCGACCCGGGTTCAGCCGTCGCACGAGCATGCGCTGAGGAGCCTGCATGCCAAGGGTGGGGAGCGGAAGCGCCTCACGATCCTTTTCGCTGATATCAGCAACTCGACGGGCATCATCGATAGCCTCGGAGATCCCGAACTGGGCATGCGGCGCTTGCAGCCGGTGCTCGACCTGATGAACGAAGCCGTTCACCGCTACGGCGGCGTCGTCAACAAGGCCCAGGGCGACGGCGTCATGGCGATGTTCGGCGCCCCGCAGCCTCATGAGGATCACGCCGTTCGGGGCTGTCTCGCGGCGTTGGCGATGCAGGATGACGTCAAGCGCCTGCATGACGTCGATATGCAAATCCGCGTCGGCGTCCATACCGGTGAGGTCGTCTTCCAGGCCATCGAGCACGGCATCTATCAAACCTATGATGCCGCGGGCGCGAACGTGCACCTCGCCAGTCGACTGGAGCACCTTGCCGAGCCCGGCACCATTCTGGTCTCGAGGGAAACCTACGCTGTCGCGAAGCAGTTCGTGGAGGTGGAGTCGCTTGGAGAGCAGGCCATTCGGGGGCTCGCGGCTCCCGTCGAGGTGCTCAGGCTGAGGGGCCTTCAGCATGCGCCGTCGAGCGGTGTGTTCCGGACCGGACGACGGTTGAGTCCCTTGACCGGCCGCGCCGACGAGTTTGCGGCGCTGACAGCTGAACTCGAGAACACCCGCAAGGGAGATGGCCGGGTGATCGGTGTCGTTGGCGAAGCCGGCATTGGAAAGAGTCGCCTTTGCTTCGAATTTGCCGAGAGTTGTCGCAGCAAGGGCATCCGCGTCTTCGAGGCGCGTGTGCTCGCGCACGGCCGCGCAACGCCGTTTCAGCCGGTGCTGGCGCTGCTTCGGGATATTTTCGGGCTTCGCATCAAGGAGGAAGCGCCGGACGTTTCGCGCCGCCGTATCTTCGACCGGCTGGCGGCAATGCCGGTCTCCGATCATCTGGCACCCGTGCTGCTGGAATTCCTCGGTCTGGCGGACCCGCACCAGCCCGCGCCGAAACTGGATCCCAAGGCCCGCAAGGCCCAATTGCTCGATTTCGTCGGCGAACTGGTACGCGCCGCACCTCGTGACAATGTGACGGTCGTCCTGATCGACGATCTGCACTGGATCGATCCGGCGAGCGAGGAGTTCGTCGAGGCCCTTGCCGACGCCGTGGTCGGAACCACGACGATGCTGCTGGTCAATTTCAGGGCCGGATTGAGCGCGCCGCTGATGCAGCGGTCGCATTACCGGCAGATCAACATGGCTCCGCTTGGGCCCGCGGAGGCGCAATCGATCTTGCGCGATCATTTTGGTACCGACCCGTCGCTGGCGCTGTTGAGCCGGAACATCGTCGAGCGCGCGCACGGCAATCCGTTCTTCCTGGAAGAGCTCATGAGCGCCCTCGTCGAGCGCGGCGACTTCGAGGGCGAGAAGGGCGCGTACCGGCTGAAGGGCGGCATCGACACAATCCCGCTTCCGACGACCGTGCAGGCCGTGGTCGCGGCGCGCATCGATCGCCTCGACGAACACGCAAAAAGGGCCCTCGAGGTCGCCTCGGTTGCCGGGCGCGAGATTTCGTTGTCGGTTCTCGATGCCGTTGCCGGACTGGCGAAGGCCGAGCTGCTGGAAGCCGTGGGACATTTGCGACGCGCCGAATTGCTCTACGACGTGCCCCCCTTTGAGCAGCGGCTGATCGCGTTTCGTCATCCGCTGATCCAGGAAGTCGCCTATCTGTCGCTGTTGCACGAACGGCGCCGCGAGCTTCACGCGGCCGTCGCGCAGGCGATCGAGAAGCTGTTCAAGGATCGCGCCGAGGAACGGGCATCGCTTCTCGCCTACCACTGGGAGCATGCCGGCGAACATTTGAAGGCGGCGCAGCAGCACATGCGTGCGGCGGTCTGGGTCGGTGCGAACGATCCCAGTCAAGCCTTGCGAAGCTGGAAGAAGGTGCGTGAACTGCTGACGCACCAGCCCCCGTCGCAAATGACCGACTATCTGAAGATGATGGCCTGTGGCCAGATCGTGAATTTCGGCTGGCGCGAAGGAATTTCCGCCGCCGATGCGCAGGTCTATTTCGAGGAAGCCCGCGGCCTCGCGCTCGCGATGGGGGACCTGCGCGCCAACACGCTGATTCACGCTGCCTACGGCCGGATTTTGGCGAATGGCGGCTCGGCCGACGAATATGTCGAGCGGGTGCTGGAAGCCAAGGCGCTTGCCGACACCGGCACCGACACCAGTGTCCAGGTCACGCTGAAGGCCATTCTCTGCCACGCGCTCCGGCTCTCGGGGCGGATGTCGGAGGCGCTGCAGATGAACATGGAGGCGGCCGCGCGCGCCTCGGAGATCGTGAAGTCGGACCGGGAGACGCTTGGATTCGACGTCGAGGTCTGGTTGACCGCCATGCGCGGGCAGACGCTCGTGATGCTGGGGCGCGGGTCCGAGGCCCGGCCGCTGCTCGATCGCGTGCTGCAACTGGATGGCAGCCAGGTCGATGCCATTCACTATGTCATTCCGAGCCTCGCCTATATCGACCTCGCCTGGTCCGAAGGCGACGTCGGACTGGCCCAGCACCACGCCGATCGCGCCTTCTCGCTCGCGGTCAAGAGCGGCAATCCGTATTTGCGCGTCTACGCCCAGGCCAGCCGCGGCCTGTCCCATATGGTGGCAGGTCGGATCACATCATCGATCGAGGACCTGACGGCCGCGCTCGACTTCGCGCGAACCCGCAAGGCCGGCCTTGAAAACGAAGCACGGATTCTCGCCGATCTGGCGAACGCGTATCGGCAGAAAGGAGATGCGGCGGCAGCGTTGTCCGCCGTCGACGAGGCGATTGCGGTTGCGGTCAAGCGGCACGCGCGCATTCCGGAATGTCTTGCCCGATCGGTTCGCGCCGATCTGCTGTTGCGCTCCGGGCGGAGCGATGAGGCCGAGGAGGGCACGAAGGAGCTGGACCGCGCGACTGCGCTGCTTCACGAGACCGGCGCGATGATCTTCGCGCCCTTTGTCGGTGGCGCGGGAAAGACGGTCAAAGCTAGTCGAAGTTCGAACGAAGCCAATAATATTTGAGTTGCGAGCGAAAATTGTTCTGATTCCATTCGGATGATCTCATGTTGTTCGCGAATATGACGGGCGAACCGGTCGGCAAAGAAAGCGCCCGCACGCGCAGGGACGCGCTCCTTTGCGACATCCTGGCCGATTTCAGGCGTGCGTTTCCCGATCTGCTTTTCGAGCTCGACGAAGGAAGCGCAACCGTCAATGCTCAGGCCTTCATTCGTGGCAACGACCGCGTCGTGCGGATCTATGGCGGACTGGCTTACCACGCGGCGATGAACGCGGATGGCCTGGTTTTCGCTCTGCTTCACGAGGTCGGACACCATCTATCGAAAGGCGGCCGCCTCGCCGCCAACTCCGAGCTCGGTTGCGAGTGCGCGGCGGACCGCTGGATTCTCGCTAACGGCGCAGCCCGGCTACGCAAGCAGACCGGGCGCACGCTGTCGATTCAGCGCGCGGTATCGAGCATCGAGCAATTGACTGCGCTTGCCGCCTGCGGCCTGGGAGCTCGCAAGCGCGGTCCAAGCGTGTGCTGGGCCGATCATTGGCCGAGGCGCAAACATGTACTGGTTCGACCGGAAGCCGCGCCGGCAATTCCGCGGTGCTATCTGTCCAGTTTTTTACGACTGAATCAAATTGCACAAAGGGAGACGACAAATGGGTGCGCTACTTCCCGTCGGCAGCGGTCCCGACGCTGAAATCGTGGATAGGCTGAATGAGCTCTTCAGCGGCAAGGATCTGGCTACTCTTCGCAAGCACAACAAGAAGGAAAAGCTGTTTGATCCGAGCCACAGGTTACGGCGCGTGGCGTTCCGCATCGGTGCCTATCCGAGCAAGGATTACGGGAAGGATGATGCCAAGCGGAAATGGTTCTTCTTTCTCCACCATGTGCTGCCTCAGGAGACGCAAGAGGCGATCAAGAAGATCCTGGGCGACGCGATGACCCGAACCGCGATCAAGGCGGTGAAGTTCTCGGTCGAGGAAAACAGCGTGGTGACTCATCCGCATCTGTTTCCGAGCAACAACGAGCCACTCGCGAACTACCTGAATGGGGCCGGCACCGCCTATCTTGTCCATCTGGTCGTGCAAGGGCCGATGGATGACAGCGCCGAAGATCCGCCAGGCGACAACGACCCGGACAGCGGTGAACAGCCGATCGCCTGGCCCGAGCTTTCGCTCCGCAGGCCAACGTTCAGGCGCGCCAAATCAGGCGGCGGGAAGGGCGCCGGCAAGGAGAAAGCCGTCAGCAAGAAGAAGGCAGCCAAAAAGGCGGCCAAGCGTCCGCGCAAGCGTTGACGACGCGATCATAGCGGTTGATTGTGGCGGCAAGGGTCGACGGATGCGTCGGCCCTTCTGTCTCCAGGTCGTCCTGAAATCTGGCTGGTGGCAGCGCCTGCTGCCGGCTGCCCAAAGTCCGCTACGGCGCCGGTCCAGCCTGTTCCGTTGCGGATGGAATGCTGCGTCCGATGCGACTTCCCTTTTTCTACGGCTGGATCATCGTCGCGGTGACCTTCGTCACCATGGCGATCGGCGTCAACGCGCGTACGGCGTTCTCGCTGTTCTATCCGCCGATCATCTCGGAATTCGGCTGGGAGCGCGGCATCACGGCGGGCGCCTTCTCGTTCGGCTTTGTCGCCTCGGCGATCGCAAGTCCGCTGATCGGCCGGTTGATGGACCGCGGCGGTCCGCGCGCGGTGATGGAGCTTGGCGTGCTCTTGATGGGTTCGGGTCTGCTGCTGGCGCCGCTGACCACGCAGCCCTGGCACCTCTATCTCACGATCGGCGTGCTGGTCGGCGCTGGCAGCGTCTGCCTCGGCTATTCCGGACAATCGTTGTTCGTGCCGAACTGGTTCCTCCGCCGCCGCGGACTTGCGATCGGGCTCGCCTTCGCCGGCGTCGGCATCGGCTCGGTGACGCTGCTGCCGTGGGTGCAGCACATGATCGAGCACACCGGCTGGCGCACCGCCTGCACCGCAATGGGGATCGTGGTGCTGGTCGTGCTGGCGCCGATCAATCTCTTGCTGCACAAGCGGCCGGAGGACATCGGCCTGCAGCCCGACGGCGATGCTGCGCCGACGGCGACGTCAGCCAGGCCGGCATCGAATATCGTCGACCCCGTGTGGGCCGGCACCGACTGGACGCTGTCGCGTGCGCTGCGCACCGCGCGGTTCTGGTGGATCGCGATCGGTTATTTCTGCGGCCTGTACATCTGGTACGCGGTGCAGGTGCATCAGACCAAATTCCTGCTCGACATCGGCTTCAGCTCCAGCGTCAGCGTCTGGGCGCTTGGCGTCGTCAGCCTGCTCGGCATTCCCGGCCAGATCTGGCTCGGGCATCTCTCCGATCGGATCGGCCGCGAATGGGTGTGGGCGATCTCCTGCTTCGGCTTCGTGATCTGCTTCGCCGCGCTCGCCGCCTTGAAATACTGGCCCAACATGGCGCTGATCTATCTCATGGTCTTCACCCAGGGCGCGCTCGGTTATGGCCTGACATCCGTGATGGGCCCGGTCGTGCTGGAGATCTTCCAGGGCAAGCATTACGGCAGCATCTTCGGCACCGTGATGCTGGCTGCGCTCGCCGGCGGTGCTGCGGGCCCCTGGATCACCGGCCAGCTCTATGATCTCTCAGGCAGCTATACCAGCGCCTTCCTGCTTGGGATCGCCTTCAGCCTGCTGTCGGCGTTTGCGATCTGGCAGGCCTCGCCCCGCAAGGTCCGCGCCGTCGCCGGACAGGTGCACAAGGTCGCAAGCGCGTCCTGACGCGTCAGGCCGACGAAACGCCGATGGCGCGCTGCAGGTCGGTGATCGCGCGCAGGCAGCTGTCGGCGGGGGTGGTTTCCGGATCGATCAGGCGGTGCAGGCGGAAACCATCTTCCAGCGCCAGCACGATCGCTCCGGTCCAATCCGGATCGAGTCTGCCGTTCCGGCCGCTGTTCTTCTGCGCAGTCGTGACAATGTCGGCGATCAGCTTGCGCCGCGCGCGCAGACGTTTGGCGAGCTCGGGCCGGCGCTTCTCGGCGCGCGCCACGAACAGGATCATCTCCATGTGCAGGAGAGGGGAGCGGCCGAGCGGATCCTGCCGGCTGCGATCCATGGTGCGCAGCGCCTCGAGGAAGTCGGCCAGGTTGCTGTGCCGGGCGAGCAAGTCGAGATTGCGCCGGATCGATTGCTCGACGTGATCCTCGAGCATCGCGAAGATCAGCTCGTCCTTGCTCTTGAAGTTCGAATAGAAGGCGCCGCGGGAGAAGCCCGCCGCGGCCGCGATCGCCTCGATGCTGGCGCCGCCGATGCCCTGTTCCTCGAACACCCGCGCCGCCGCCTCGAACAGCTTCTCGCAGGTGTCGTCCCGTGTCGGTCTGGTTCGAACCCTTGACATCGGCGCATTTTAGGGCAGAATGCAACTCGATACAAGAGTGTATCGAGTTGCATTCGACAGAACCAGAACAGCCGCATCCGTGATGATGCGGTCTTGAGGATGACACCAGGGCACGCCAGGCTTTAAGGCCCAGGCGTAGCGTGCGAACGAGGTCACCATGAACGAGCAAGTTCAGCCGGCGAGCGGCGAGCCGCTTTTCAATCCACTGGCGCCTGAATTCATTCGCAATCCCTATCCGTATTACGAGCGGTTGCGCCGCCTCGATCCGATGCATGTCAATGTGCACGGCGCTTTCGTCGCCAGCCGGCACGCCGAGGCGAGCCTCGTGCTGCGCGACAAGCGGTTCGGCAAGGATTTTGCCGAGCGCTCAATCCGCCGCTACGGTCCGAAGATCATGGAGGAGCCGGTCTTCCGCAGCATGAGCCACTGGATGCTGCAGCAAGATCCGCCCGACCACACCCGCCTGCGCGGCCTTGTCGTCAAGGCCTTCACCGCGCGGCGAGTCGAGGACATGCGGCCGCGCATCCAGCACGTCGTCGACGAGACGCTCGACCGCATCATTCCGCAAGGCAAGATGGACCTGATCGAGGATTTCGCGTTCCGCCTGCCGGTCACCATCATCTGCGACATGCTCGGCATCCCCGAGGAACACCGCGAGGCCTTCTACAACGGTTCGCGCGATGGCGGCCGCATCCTCGAGCCGGTGCCGCTGACGCCTGAGGAAATCAAGCAGGGCAACGCCGCCAATGCGATGGCGGCGATGTATTTCCATCAGCTGTTCGAGCTGCGCCGCAAGCAACCCGGCGACGACCTCACCACCCAGCTGGTGCAGGCCGAAGAGGACGGCCAGAAGCTCACCAACGAGGAACTGACCGGCAACATCATCCTGCTGTTCGGCGCCGGCCACGAGACGACCGTGAACCTGATCGGCAACGGCCTGCTGGCGCTGTTCCGCAACCCGGACCAACTCGCGCTGCTGAAGGCCAATCCCGGCCTGATCACCAACGCGATCGAGGAGTTTCTGCGTTACGATTCCTCGGTGCAGCTGACCGGCCGTGTCGCGCTGGAAGACATCGACGACCTCGGTGGCAAGCGCATCCCGAAGGGCGAGAGCGTGCTGTGCCTCCTGGGCTCGGCCAATCACGACGAGGCTATCTACCCCGACCACCCCGAAAGGCTCGACATCCGGCGGCCGAACGTCAAGCCGCTGTCGTTCGGCGGCGGCATCCACTTCTGCCTCGGCGCCCAGCTGGCGCGGATCGAGGCCGAGATCGCGATCTCGACACTGCTGCGCCGGATTCCCGACCTGCGGCTCGATGACGCGGAAAATCCGGAGTGGCGGCCAACCTTCGTGCTGCGCGGGCTGAAGCGGCTGCCGGCGAGCTGGTGACGTTCCCGCGGGGCAGCGATCCGCGGCGGGGCCGGCACACGCACGCTTGAACGGGAAATCAACCATCTGTCCAAAGTCCCAGCAGTAAACCGGCTGTGACTTCGCCGTACTTGTCTCTATATTTGGGTTGCTCCGGCCAGAGGTTGGCAAAGGGTTCAGCATGAGGAGGCTGCCCCGGAGCTGGCTCAAAGGGAGACACCGTGCAGACGACGCTGCTCGGCCTGGCAATTGCCTTCATTCTTGCACTGGTCGCGGCGCTGGTCGGTCCATATTTCGTTGACTGGAACCAGTTCCGGCCGCAGTTCGAGGCGGAGGCGTCCAAGATCATCGGCGTGCCGATTCGCGTCGCCGGCAATCTCGACGCGCGTCTGCTGCCGGCACCCTCGCTGCGGTTGAAGACGGTCACCGTCGGCGGCGCCAACGACCTCGGCAAGATTCGGGCTGCCAATCTCGACGTCGAACTCAGCCTGAGCTCGCTGATGCGCGGCGAGTGGCGCGCGAACGAGCTCACCATCAACGGCGTGTCGCTCGATCTCGGGCTGGACCCGAAAGGGCGGATCGACTGGTCGCCGTCGAGCGGGAGCTTCAACCTCGCTTCGCTGGCGATCGACCGGCTCAACCTGACCGGCAGCATCGCGCTGCATGATGCAGCGAGCCGCAGCACGCTCGAGCTCAACGACATTGCCTTCAGTGGCGACGTCCGCTCGCTTGCCGGCGCGATCCGGGGTGACGGCAATTTCATGTTCGACGGCAACCGCTACCCGTTTCGGGTCTCCTCGGGGCAGAGCGCCGATGGCAGCGGCACTCGCCTGCACTTCAGCATCGATCCCGGGCAGCGGCCGGTGTCGGCCGATCTCGACGGCATCCTGACATTCGAGGCCCGCGCGCCGCGGTTCGAGGGCACGCTGACGCTGGCGGGTGCGCCCGGTCAGCGCGGCGGCGATGCGCCGCCATGGCGGATCGCGGCCAAGGTGAAATCGGATTATTCGGCGGCGCGGCTCGACCAGATCGACGTGAGCTATGGCGCCGAGGATCGTGCGCTGAAGCTCGCCGGCAATGGCGATCTGCGTTTCGGTGCGTCGCCGCTGCTGCGCGCCTCGCTTACGGCGCGGCAGCTCGACGGCGACAAGTTCGCCGCCAAGGATAGCAGCAATGGCAATGTCGAGCCGGTCCGCGTGCTGCCGGCGATGCGCGCGGTGTTGTCGGGTCTTCCGCAAAGCCCGATACCGGCGCAGGTGGAGCTGGCATCCGAGCAGATCATGCTCGGCGGCCGTCCATTGCAGGACATCTCGGCGGAGCTGCGATCGGATGCGAAATCATGGACGGTGCGCCGGCTGGAATTTCGCGCGCCGGGATCCACGCGGGTCTCGATGAGCGGTGCCAGCGCGCAAGCTGGAGCGGCGAACAGCTTCAAGACCGCGCTCAACATCGAATCGTCCGATCCCGACGCGCTGATGACCTGGCTGCAGGGGCGCGGCGACGCCACCTATCGCAGCCAGAGGCCGCTGCGTTTGCGCGGCGACGTCATGGTGTCACCATCGGGCTTTTCGATCGATGCGATGAAGGCGGAGATCGAAAGCGGCACGCTCGAGGGCCGCGTCGCGGTTACGTACCGCGAGGCAACCAGCGGCTCGAAGGTCGAGGCGCAGTTGAAGGCGGATCGGCTCGATCTCGACGCGACCGCGGCATTGATCCGCTCGCTGGCCGGTCCGCAAGGCGAATGGCCCGACGAGGCGCAGCTGTCGCTCGACGTCGGGCGCGCGGTCTCTTCCGGGCAGGAATTGCGGCCGCTGCTGGCGAAAATCGCCTATAGCCCGAAGAATGTCGTGCTCGAGCGCGTCAAGATCGGCCAGCCCGACAACGTCACGCTCGACGGCAGCGGCAATTTCGACCGCGCCAATTCGACCGGCAAGCTCGCGGTCGACGCGACCGCCGCGTCGCTTGGCCGGCTGACCGCTGTGGTTGAGCCGTTCGCGCCGGCGCTGGCCGCGCGGCTTGGCGTGCTCCGCGCGGATGCCGGCCCGGTTCGCGCCAGGCTCGCGCTCGACCTCGGCAAGGGCAAGGCTGCCGACCGCGTCAGCGCGCGCGCGACGCTCGATCTCGACACGCCGCAGCTCAAGGGCAATACGGTGATTTCGGTGACGCCACAGGTGGCCGCGATCCGTGCGCTGGATTTCGATGCACTTCGCCGCAACGAGGTTGCAGCGGAGACGAAATTCTCGGCAGGCGATGGCAACGCTTTGCTGGCGCTGCTTGGGCTTGACCATGCGGTCGCAGCCGGTGCCGGTTCGACGCAATTCGAGGGCACGGCGATCGGCGCGTGGGGCACGCCGTTGCGGCTGAAGGCAAGGCTCTGGGGCGCAGGGCTCGATGCGGATGCCGAAGGGACCGCGGAGCCTTGGACCAAGGACGGGGCCAACGCGGGCAAATCGAGCATCAGCCTCCGCGTCCGCAGCGCCGACATCAGTCCGCTGCTCAATCTGAAGCCAGCCGATCCGGTCGCAAACATCCGCCTGTCGTCGAAGCTGACGCTCGCGGGCGACAGGCTGACCTTCGACGATCTCGACAGCATCATCGCCGGTTCACGGCTGCGCGGTCATCTGGCGCTGACGCTCGCCGATCAGAAAAGCCTCGACGGCGAAGTCGGTCTCGATCAGATCACGCTGGCGCCGATTTTCGCGGCCGCGATCGGCGCGGCCGGTCACGATGCGACGGAGCCGCTCGGCCAGGGCCTCACAAGCGCCTGGCGCGGCAAGGTCACGTTCGAAGCGCTGCATGGCCTGCTGCCGGGTGGCGCCGAACTGCAGCCGGTCAGCGGCACCATCAGGTCGGACGGGCAATCGCTGACCTTCGACGGCATCAAGGGCAAGCTCGGCGGTGGCGAGGCGACCGCCACCATCGATGCGCGACAGGCCGCCAACGGACTTGCGCTCAGCGCCAATGTGCAGCTGTCCGGCATCGACAGTTCAGCCTTGCACTACCGCAGTCTCGCGATGCCCAAGGGACGCGCCTCGATGCAGATGACGCTGTTGACGCAGGGCCGCAGTGCCTCGGCGTTGACCGGCGCGCTATCCGGCAGTGGCACCGTGACGCTGGAGGGGCTGAGCCTTCCGGGCCTCGATCCGCGCGCCTTCGAGGTTGCGATCCGCGCCAGCGATTCCGGGCAGGCGACCGACGACACGCGGCTGCGGCAGATCGTCGAACCGGTGCTCGCGAGCGGCGCGCTGTCGATTGCTTCGGCGCAAATCCCCTTCAACATCCGCGACGGCCGCCTCCGGGTCGGCGCCACCACGCTCGCGGCGAACGGTGCCAATGCGACCGTATCCGGCGGCTACGACATTCCGGCCGACCAGGCCGACATCCGCGCCGCCCTGGCATCGACGCAGGTCGGCACGGCCAACAGCCGACCGGAAATCCAGCTGCTCGCCGTGGGCACGCCCGACGGATTGTCGCGTAGCATCGACATTGCGGCGCTGTCGTCGTGGCTTGCGGTGCGCGCGATCGACCGGGAGACCAAGCGGCTCGACGCCATCGAGCGCGGCGAACCGGCGCCGCCGCCGACCCAAACGGCGCTTCCGCATCCGGCCGAGCCGGCGCCGGATGCATCCAACCCGAATTCGGCAGGCATGCCTTCCGCCAACTTGCCGGGGCCTGGTCCTGATCCGCGCCGCGTGCCGGCGAAGCCGAAGATCGTTCCGCCGCGGCCGCCGACTGTCCCGCCGGCCGCCACCGCGCCCGCCATTGCGCCGCCCGCATCGCTTGCGAGCCAGCCGCAGCTGGCGCCGCTGCCGCCGCCGATCGAGGTCAAGCCGGCGCCCGGCGCGGCCAGGCCAAAGCCGCTGCGGCCCCCGCTGTCGCTGACGCCGCAGGTCGCCAATCCACCGCAGCGGCCGGCGATGCAGAACTAAACGCGCTTTCAAGCGAAGTGGGCACCGGTTCGCGTCAAACGAAGCGCTGGCTCATGATCGGTGCTGGAGAATATTGATCAGCTTGCCGAAGGGATCGCGGACGAAGAAGCGCCGCACGCCCCACGGCTCGTCCGCCGGTCCGTATTCGATCGCGATGCAGGCTGCCTTCATTCGGCGCAGGGCCTCGTCGAGATCGTCAACCTCAATGGAGAGATCAGGCACCGGCGTGCCGCAGCCACCTTCGGAAGCGAAGCTGATTTGAGCCTGCATTGTTTCGGATGAGCCATAAGTCGCAACCCAACCGAAATCCATCAGTGGCTCGAGGCCAAGCACGTCGCGATAAAACGACTTCGCTGCCGCTGTGTCCGGTGCGGCAACGTTCGCGACGATCCGATTGATCTTCATGCTGAGCCCGCGCAGCGGAACGACCGTCTACTGGTGGCGACGGTCGGAGAGGGCCGTCAGGCCTGCTGACGCGTGTCAACCTGTTGCGGCCTGACATCCGTGGGCACCGCCGGCGTGGCGCGCGAGCGGAAGTAGTCGAGCACGAACAGCCGGATCGCGGAGGACAAATTGCCCTGCTGACGGTTGTTGTCGATCTCGCCGACCAACTCCGACAGCGTCATGTTCCGCAGACCGGAAATCTCCTTCATGCCATTCCAGAAGGCTTCTTCGAGGCTGACGCTGGTCTTGTGTCCGGCGACGACGATCGAGCGCTTGACGACGGGAGACTTCATGATGCGTCTCCATTTTCGATGCGGTGCTGATCGAGCACACGCGCGTTGCGCTCGCCGAGGAATTCGTCACGCGCTCGTTCGGATTTGGTGCGACCGAATAGCGCACGATTGGCTTCGGCCTGCTTCGCTGCTTGTTCGCGCTCACCGCGCTTCTTGAATCGTTTCAAGTTGACCACGTCGCCCATGCTCGTCGTCCTCATCGTCCCCAGAGCGGAATTGGTGATGCATCGTGACGAAAGCAAGAGCAACTGCGCTACGCGCCCGGCTCGATATCCATCCCGAATCCCCGTTTGATGCTCTGATAGCATCAAAGAATCCGTTTCGCTCTGCGAAAACTAGACGTCTGTACCATGCGCCAGCGCAGAGCTCATAGGTAACGCGCCTTAGTCTTTAGGCGTTATGATCCATAATTATATCACGCGCGCTGACCGTAATTATCCGGACAATGCGAGCTTCGCTTTAGCCCGGGTGTGTCATTTTGTCCGGCTGCACGAGGCGATCAAATTCATCCGCGGAAACAAATCCGAGCCGCAAAGCCTCTTCCTTCAGCGTCGTTCCGCGCGCATGCGCCGACTTGGCGACCTTGGCTGCGTTGTCGTAACCGATCTTCGGCGCGAGTGCGGTGACCAGCATCAGCGAGCGCTGCATCAGTTCGTTGATGCGCTTTTCGTCGGCGCGTATTCCGACAACGCAATGCTCGGTAAATGAGCGGACAACGTCAGACAGCAATTGAATGGAATTTATCATACAGTATGCCAACACAGGCTTGTACACGTTCAACTCGAAATGGCCCTGGCTGCCGGCGACGGTGATCGTGGTCTGATTGCCGAACACTTGGCAGCAGACCATGGTCATGGCTTCGCACTGGGTCGGATTGACCTTGCCCGGCATGATCGACGAGCCCGGCTCGTTCTCGGGCAGAATCAACTCGCCGAGGCCCGAGCGCGGGCCCGAGCCGAGCAAGCGGATATCGTTGGCGATCTTGAACAGGCCGGTCGCCACCGAGTTGATCGCGCCGTGTACCAGCACATAGGCGTCGTTGGAAGCCAGCGCCTCGAACTTGTTGGCCGCGCTGGTGAAGGGCAGCTTGGTGATCTTGGCGACGTGGCGCGCGAAGGTTTTTGCAAATCGCGGCTTCGAGTTGAGGCCGGTGCCGACGGCGGTGCCGCCCTGCGCCAGCGGAAACAGATCCTTCACCGCGACGCGCAGCCGCGCGATGCCGCTCTCGACCTGCGCGGCGTAGCCGGAGAATTCCTGGCCGAGCGTCAGCGGCGTCGCATCCTGGGTATGGGTGCGCCCGATCTTGACGATCCTGGCAAACGTCTTCTCCTTCTTGCGCAACGCGCGATGCAGTTCGGTGAGTGCCGGAATCAGATCGGCGACGATGCGGCTCGCTGCGGCGATATGCATCGCGGTCGGAAACGAGTCGTTCGATGACTGACTCATGTTGACGTGATCGTTCGGATGGATCGGCTTCTTGGCGCCAAGCTCGCCGCCGAGCATCTGGTTGGCGCGGTTGGCGATCACCTCGTTCACGTTCATGTTGCTCTGCGTGCCCGAACCGGTCTGCCAGACCACCAGCGGGAAATTGTCGTCGAGCTTGCCTTCAATTACTTCCTTGGCTGCGCGGATGATGGCGCCGGCGCGGCGCGCATCGAGCTGGCCGAGCTCGCGATTGGTCTCCGCGGCCGCAAGCTTCACGATGCCGAGTGCATGGACGATCGCGATCGGCATGCGGTCGTGGCCGATCTTGAAATTCTGCCGCGAGCGTTCGGTCTGCGCGCCCCAATAGCGGTCGGCGGGAACGTCGATCGGACCGAAGCTGTCGGTCTCGCTGCGGGTCTTTGCCTTGGAGGGGATCGTCGATCGAGCCATCATGCTTTCCGTGGATGCTTGCCGTTGCGTCATCAAAACGTGGCCCGGCGCGGCAACGCGACAGCGTCCGCGTGAAGGGCACGTTCATGCAGAAGGTAGGCCGCGATGACGATTTGTCATCCCGATCCCGGCAAGCATCCTACAAGGTCGAGGCGTGATCTGCGCTTAGATTATTTCTTGCGGAAGCGGTCCAGCCGCACGACCTCGGCGCCTTCGCTGGGCTTCGCGGGCTCCTGCTCGGTCTCGGCGCTCTCGGTCTCGGCCGCTGCGTGGGCCGCAGGGGCGGGCAGGGGAGAGGCCGGTGCGGTGGCGGGAGGGGCTTCTTCGGACAGTGCGTCCGAGACATCGAAGCGCAAATCGAACGGCGCGGACGGATCGAGGAAGCGCGTCACCGCGGCGAACGGCACGGTCAGCCGCTCGGGAATCCCGCCGAACGACAGGCCGACCTCGAAGCGATCCTCGGTCACCACCAGATCCCAGAACTGGTGCTGCAGGATGATGGTCATCTCCTCCGGATACTGCGCGAGCAGCCGGGGCGACAGCTTCACGCCGTCGCCGTGCGACAGGAAGGTGATGTAGAAATGGTGCTCACCTGGCAGGCCATGTTCGGCGGCGTCGGACAACACCCGGCGCAGCACCCCGCGCAGCGCATCGCGCGCCAGCACGTCATATCGGATGTGATCGGTCGCCATGGTGATCCTGTCGCTTCGAAAATGCCCGCCGGGGCGGCGCCGGACCGGCCGACTCGCCCTTTGCCATGCTACCCCGCCGGGAGCCGGAAATCAGCAGGGCTGGCCGCTGAAATGCGCGCGGACGCCCGATTGGGAAACAAGGGATAAAGTGGAGGCTTCTGTTGCCAGGTGCCTCCGAACCCCGCCTAGCGGAGCTTAACCCGCTAGGACTTTAAGATGGTCTTTCAAACTGCGTTACGCAGCCTGAGCAACCGGAGCAAAGTTGTCGTTGGCAACTATTGCATTGGCCCGATGTCGGCGGAACCATACCGAGAAAAAACACGCCCTTTACGCCCTCGTCGATCCTATTTCGCCCCCGCCGAAAGCCACCGCGACGGATGGATTTTGGTGGAGGCGCCGGGTACCGCCCCCGGGTCCGAATGGTTTATTGCGACGGTCATTTATTTCCATAGCCGGCGAACCGGCACCCCCAATATAGCGGCAAAGTCTTAGAAAAACAGAGCCGATTCAGGCCCTTTCGGCTGTAAAAACCCGCCGATTTGGGGTTGGCCAGGGTCTTGGCGCTGTCCCGGCGCCGTTCTAGGTTTCGTCCATGCCCCCGGATTCTCCGCCGGTTGCCGCCCCGGCACCGGATGCCTCCGCACCATCGCCGCCCCACCAGCCCGGCCTGCTCGAGCTGTTCCTGGCCTTTGCCAAGATGTCGCTGGCCGGCTTTGGCGGGGTTCTGGTCTGGGCCCGGCGCGCGATCGTCGAGCAGCACCGCTGGATGACCGCGGAGGAGTTCAACGAGACCTTCGCGCTGTGCCATTTCCTGCCAGGTCCGAACATCGTCAACCTGTCGGTCGTATTCGGCTCGCGCTTTCGCGGCATAGCCGGCGGGCTCGCGGCCTTCGCCGGGCTGGTCGGGCCGCCGATGGTGATCGCGACCATCCTTGCCGCGCTCTATGCCCGCTACGGCGACATCGACGTGCTGCGCCGGACGCTCGCCGGCGTCGCCTGCGCCGCGGTCGGGCTGCTGTTCGCCGTCGTCTTCAAGATGATGATGCCGCTCCTGAAGCGGCGCGATGTCACGGGCCTCGTCATTCTGGCTGCTGTTTTCGTCGCGATCGGACTGATCCGCTGGCCGCTCCAGATCGTGCTGCTGGTGGCGATCCCGCTCAGCATTGCGACGACGGTCCTGGCGCGCCGCATGGTGCGGGCATGAGCTCGGAGTCCAACCCGATCGCGGCGCTGGTCTGGACCTTCGGCCTGATGTCGCTGTTTGCGGTCGGCGGCGCCAATTCGGCGATTCCCGAAATGCACCGTGCCGCCGTCGACGTGCATCACTGGCTGACCGACAAGCAGTTCGCCGACGTATTCGCGATCTCGCAGCTCTCGCCGGGGCCGAACGTGCTGATCGTGACCTTGATAGGCTATTCTGTCGCAGGCGTCGCCGGGGCGTTGGCCGCGACGGTGGCGATGTGCGGACCGACCGCGCTGCTTGCCTATTGTGTGAGCCGTTTCCTCGATCGCTCGCGCGAGGCGCGCTGGCCGGCGATGATCCAGGCGGCACTGGTTCCGCTGTCGATCGGTCTGATGGCGGCCTCCGGCCTGATCGTGGCGCAGACCTCAGACCAAAGTTGGATCGCGGTCCTGATCACCATTGTCGCGGCCGCGCTTGCTTTTGCGACGCGGATCAACCCTTTGTGGATGTTGCTGGCCGGAGGCCTCTTGGGTTTCGCTGGCGTTATCTGACGAAAATCGCTAGCAAGGCTCTCGGTCAACGCACCACAAACCAAGCCATTCAATCAAAACGGGCGGGACAGCCCTGACGGGGGAAGCGAAGTCATGAGCGATACGCCGAGCGAGGCGCCGGTCAAATCGATCTTGCCGAAATGGGTGCGCGGTCCGCAGGATTTTGTCGGCGGGCTCGCCATGATGGCGGTTGCGCTGTTTGCCTTGTGGGCCTCGAGCGATTTGCAGGGCATGCACGGATTTTCGTTCGGCGCCGGAACCGCGCCGCGCATGTTCGCAGTGCTGCTGCTGTTGCTCGGCGGTGGTGTCGCGCTGATGGGAGTTCTGCAGAATGGCCCGCATATCGCGGCCTATTCCTGGCGCGGCCCGTTGTTCGTATCCGCCGCAATCGTGTTCTTCGCATTGGCGATCCGGCCACTCGGGCTTGTGGTCTCCGCCTTTGCCGCCTTCATGATCGCGGCGATGGGCTCGCAGGAGACGAAATTGGTCGAGGCCATCATTGTCGGCGCCTGTCTGACCCTCGGCTGCGCGCTGCTTTTCCCCTATGTGCTGGGACTTCCGATGCCGATGTTCCCGCGTTTCCTGATCCAGTGAGGGCCTGATGGAACTGTTTGCCAATCTCGCCCACGGTTTCGCGGTCGCATTCTCGCCGATCAACCTTCTGATGTGCCTGATCGGCGCACTGGTCGGCACGCTGGTCGGCGTGCTGCCGGGCATCGGCACCATCGCCACCGTCGCCATGCTGCTGCCGATCACCTTCGGCCTGCCGCCGGTCGGTGCGCTGATCATGCTCGCCGGCATCTATTACGGCGCGCAATATGGCGGCTCGACCACCTCGATCCTGGTCAATATTCCGGGCGAGGCGACCTCCGTCGTCACCGCGCTCGACGGCCACCAGATGGCCAAGCAGGGCCGCGCCGGTCCGGCTCTGGCGATCGCCGCGATCGGCTCGTTCTTCGCTGGCTGCGTCGCGACCGTGCTGATCGCCGTGCTCGGCGCGCCGCTGACCAAGCTCGCGCTGGCGTTCGGTCCGGCTGAATATTTCTCGCTGATGGTGCTCGGCCTGATCTTCGCGGTCGTGCTCGCCAAGGGCTCGGTGCTGAAGGCGATCGCGATGATCGTGTTCGGCCTGTTGCTGTCGATGGTCGGCTCCGACATCGAGACCGGCGCCTCGCGCATGGCCTTCAACATCCCCGAACTCGCCGACGGTCTCGGCTTTGCCACCGTGGCGATGGGTGTGTTCGGCTTCGCGGAGATCATCCGCAACCTCGACCACGGCGCCGAGATGAACCGCAACCTGGTGCAGCAGAAGATCACCGGCCTGATGCCGACCAGGAAGGACATCGCGGATTCAACGCCGGCGATCCTGCGCGGCACCGTGCTTGGCTCGATCCTCGGCATCCTGCCGGGCGGCGGCGCCGTGATCGCCTCGTTCGCGGCCTATACGCTGGAGAAGAAGCTGGCGAAGGATCCGAAGCGGTTCGGCCGCGGCGCGATCGAGGGCGTGGCGGCGCCGGAAAGCGCCAACAACGCCGCGGCGCAGACCTCGTTCATCCCGCTGCTCACGCTCGGCATCCCGCCGAACGCGGTGATGGCGCTGATGGTCGGTGCGATGACCATTCACGGCATCGTGCCGGGCCCGCAGGTGATGCAGAAGCAGCCCGATCTGGTCTGGGGCATGATCGCCTCGATGTGGATCGGCAATCTGATGCTGATCATCATCAACCTGCCGTTGGTGGGCATCTGGGTCCGTCTGCTGCGCGTGCCGTACCGGCTGATGTTCCCCTCGATCGTGGTGTTCTGCGCGATCGGCATCTACTCGGTGAACAACGCGCCGGTCGACGTCGTGCTCGCCGGCGTGTTCGGCCTGGTCGGCTATTGGCTGATCAAGCACGATTTCGAGCCGGCACCGCTGCTGCTCGGCATGGTGCTGGGCCCGCTGATGGAGGAGAACCTGCGTCGCGCGCTGTTGATCTCGCGCGGCGACTGGAGCGTGTTCGTCTCGCGGCCGCTGTCGGCGGTGCTGCTGGCGATCGCGGCCGGTCTCCTGGTGCTTGCCGTGCTGCCGACCTTGCGTGCCAAGCGCGACGAAGTGTTCGTGGAGTCCGAGGGCTGAGCGAGCCGCCGGCCCTGCGTCGGCGCGCCGCAGGCGGAAGTCGAATCGACACTCGATGTCGTCCCGTGAAATGAAAATGCCGGCCGATTTGGCCGGCATTTTTATTGGTCAAACGTTCCGGGAGGAATTGAGATGATGTCCATTCGCTCGCTTGCGGGCGCATGCCTTTCGGCATTTGTAGCGCTCGGCGCTTTCGCCGTGCCGGCGTCCGCGCAAAACTATCCGACTCGCACCATCACCATGATCGTGCCGTTCGCAGCCGGCGGCCCGACCGATGTCATCTCGCGCATCGTGACCGCGCACATGGCGCAGACGCTGGGACAGAGCATCGTGATCGAGAACGTGGTCGGCGCCGGCGGCACCACCGCGACGACGCGCGCCGCACGCGCCGCCAATGACGGCTATACGTTGATCACAGGGCATATGGGCACACACGCCGCCTCCGTGCCGCTCTATCCGAAGCTTGCCTACCACCCGGAAAAGGATTTCGAGCCCGTCGCGCTGCTCGCCGGCACGCCGATCCTGATCCTTGCCCGCAAGGACTTTCCGCCGAAGGACCTCAAGGAATTCGTCGCCTACGTGAAGGCCAATGCCGAGAAGGTCAACGCCGCGCATGCCGGCATCGGCTCGGTCTCGCACGCCTCCTGCGAGCTCCTGAACTCGATCCTCGGCGTCAAGCCGGTCGGAGTGCCCTTCAACGGCACCGGCCCGGCCATGAATGCGCTGGTCGCCGGCCAGGTCGACTACATGTGCGACCAGATCGTCAACGCGGTGCCGCAGATCAACGCCGGCACCATCAAGGCCTATGCGGTCGCCACCCCCGAGCGCAACCCGTCGCTGCCCAATGTGCCGACCACGACGGAAGCCGGCTTGCCGGCATTCCAGGCCCAGGCCTGGAATGCGATTTTCGCGCCGAAGGGAACTTCGCCCGCCATCATCGCCACGTTGAATGCCGCGGCCATCAAGGCGCTTGACGATGAGAACGTCCGCAAGCGCCTGCTCGACCTCGGCAGCGTGATCCCGGCGCCCGCCAACCGTACGCCGGAGGCGCTTGCGACGCTCGTCAAGAACGAGATCGCGAAGTGGACGCCGGTGCTCAAGCCGGCAACTTAATCCAGTACAATCAGGCAGATAGGGCAGGGGCGGGACGCGAGTTCCGCCCCTTGTCGTTTGGCGCGGAGTGCTCACTTTTCAGGGTATAATCGGTACGTTCAGCCGAATCAGCGTGCCGACCGGCGGCCTTGGCCGCTACATTGGTCGTTCTCTCGAAAGCCCGAAACAGACGCCATGAACCAGTATCACGACTTGCTCGAACGCATCCTCGCCGACGGTGCCGAGAAGCACGACCGCACCGGCACCGGGACGCTGTCGATCTTCGGTCATCAGATGCGTTTCAACCTCGCGGCCGGCTTCCCGATGCTGACCACCAAGCGGCTGCCGCTGAAGGCGATCGTGCACGAGCTGCTCTGGTTCCTCGCCGGCGACACCAACATCAAATATCTCAACGACAACGGCGTCACGATCTGGGACGAATGGGCCGACGCCAACGGCGACCTCGGTCCGGTGTACGGCTCGCAATGGCGGTCGTGGCCCGCGCCGGATGGCCGTAGCATCGACCAGATCGCTGGCGTGGTCGAGATGATCAAGCGCAATCCGGATTCGCGACGGCTGATCGTCAGCGCCTGGAATCCGGCCGAGGTCGACAAGATGGCGCTGCCGCCGTGCCATTGCCTGTTCCAGTTCTATGTCGCGAACGGCAAATTGTCCTGTCAGCTCTATCAGCGCTCGGGCGACGTCTTCCTCGGCGTACCCTTCAATATCGCCTCCTATGCGCTGCTCACCATGATGGTCGCGCAGGTGACCGGGCTGAAGCCCGGCGATTTCGTGCACTCGCTCGGCGACGCGCACCTCTACTCCAACCATCTCGAGCAGGCGCGCCTGCAGTTGACGCGGCCGACGCGGCCGTTGCCGACGATGGCGATCAATCCGGACGTGAAGGATATCTTCGCGTTCCGCTACGAGGACTTCAAACTCGAAGGTTACGACCCGCATCCGCACATCAAGGCCGAGGTGGCGGTATGAGTTGCGGTCCGAGGGATTGAATGTCGCTGACGATCCGCCGCGCGCGGCCCGATGAGGCCGGACTGGTGTTCTCGCTGGTCCGCGAACTCGCCGAATACGAAAAGCTTCTGCATGAGGTTCACGCCAGCGAGGCCGATATCGCCGAGGCGCTGTTCGGCGCCAACCCACGGCTCTATTGCGACATCGCGGAATGGAACGGCGAGCCTGCCGGCTTCGCGGTCTGGTTCGTCAACTTCTCGACCTTCGCCGGCCGTCACGGCATCTATCTCGAAGACCTCTTCGTGCGTCCGGCGCTGCGCGGCAAGGGCATCGGCAAGGCGCTGCTCGTGCATCTGGCGAAGCAATGCCTCGCCAATGGCTGGTCGCGCCTGCAATGGGCGGTGCTCGACTGGAACGCGCCGTCGATTGCATTCTACAAGTCACTCGGCGCCGAGATGATGGACGAATGGACGATTTGCCGCGTCTCCGGCGAGGCGCTGTCGACGCTCGCGGAAGGGACGCTCTGATGGAGATCGTGCTCGTCGTAGCGGTCGCCGAGAACGGCGTGATCGGGAGCGACAACGCCATTCCGTGGCGGCTGAAATCCGACCAGCAGCGTTTCAAGGCGATTACGTTGAACAAGCCCGTCGTGATGGGGCGCAAGACCTTCGAGTCCCTGCGCAGGCCGCTGCCGGGCCGCACCAACATCGTGGTGACGCGCGATCCCAACTACCGCGCGCGCGGCGCCATCGTCACGACGTCGTTTGACAACGCCCGCGCCATTGCGCTTGGCGACGCGCTGCGGCGTTTCGCCACTGAGATTGCAATCATCGGTGGCGCGGAAATCTACGCGCAATGGATGGGCACCGCCGATCGCCTTGAGATCACCGAGGTCCATGCCCGGCCGGACGGCGACACGCGGTTCGACAAAATCGATGCGCAGCTGTGGGACGAGGTGGCGCGCGTGCGAAATCCGGCAGGCCCGGACGACAGTGCCGACTTCTCCTATGTGACATATCGTCGACGCGGCCCGGGTTAACCAATGTTTGCATTGACAATTATGCCCCGGCGCATAGCTCGTCCGGCCAGGAAGCTTGCGTTGTAAGGGCCCTAGCGGTCCCCTATAACCGGGCCGGACATTCGAGGCCGGGCGTCCCGTCCGGACTTGCTGAGGAGATGTTTGATGCCGTGGAAAAATCAAGGCGGGGGGCCCTGGGGCTCGGGTCCGAAAGGGCCATGGGGCACCGGTCCGCAGTCAGCCGGGCCAAGGCCGCCGGATCTTGAGGATCTGCTGCGGCGCGGCCAGGACCGCCTGCAGCAGTGGCTGCCCGGCGGACATTTCAGCGGCATGGGCGTCGCGCTGGTGCTGGTCGCCGCGCTGGCGATCTGGTTCGCGACCGGCATCTTCCGCGTGCAGTCCGAAGAGCTCGGCGTCGTGCTGCGCTTCGGCAAGTATGTCCGCGATGCGCAGCCGGGCCTGCGCTACCACCTGCCATATCCGATTGAGACAGTGCTGCTGCCGAAAGCGCTGCGCGTCAACACGATCTCGATCGGCATGACGCTGATCGACGATCCCGCTCGCCGCGGCCGCACCATGCGCGACGTGCCGGAAGAGAGCCTGATGCTGACCGGCGACGAGAACATCGTCGACGTCGACTTCACGGTGCTGTGGCGCATCAAGCCGGGTGGAGCCGGCGCCTATCTGTTCAACATCCAGAATCCCGAAGGCACCGTGAAGGCGGTTGCCGAAAGCGCGATGCGTGAGGTGATCGGCCGCTCGCAGATCCAGCCGATCCTGACCGGGGCGCGCAACGTCACCGAGCAGAGCGTCCAGGAGCTGATGCAGAGGACGCTCGATACCTACAACGCGGGCATCCAGATCACGCAGGTGCAGATGCAGAAGGTCGATCCGCCGGCGCAGGTGATCGACGCATTCCGCGACGTGCAGGCGGCGCGCGCCGACCTCGAGCGCAAGCAGAACGAGGCACAGACCTACGCCAACCGGATCGTACCGGAAGCGCGCGGTCGTTCCGCGCAGATCCTCCAAGCCGCCGAAGGCTACAAGGAGCAGGCGGTCGCCGACGCCAAGGGCCAGAGCGCACGCTTCCTGAAAGTCTATGAAGAGTACAAGAAGGCACCCGACGTGACGCGCGAGCGCATCTATCTGGAGACCATGGAAAAAGTGCTCGGCGGCTCCGAGAAGCTGGTTTACGACGGCGGCCCGGGCCAGAACATCGTGCCCTACCTTCCGCTCGGCGAACTGACGCCGCGGCGTCCGGCGGCACCGGCCACGACCGGCCAGCAGCAGGGAGCCACCCGATGAGGTCTCCCGTCACCGGCATTGTGTCCCTGATCATCCTCTTCATTGTGCTCGCCGTCGGCTACAGCTCGGTGTTCGCCGTGCAGCAGACCGAGCAGACCATCGTCCTGCGGTTCGGCGAGCCGGTCGACATCGTCACCGAGCCCGGCCTGCACTTCAAGGCGCCGTGGAATTCGGTGATCAACGTCGACAAGCGCATCCTCGATCTGGAAAACCCGTCGCAGGAGGTGATCGCCTCCGACCAGAAGCGGCTCGTGGTGGACGCCTTCGCGCGCTATCGCATCAAGAATGCATTGCGCTACTACACCAGCGTCGGCTCGATCCAGGCCGCCAATCTGCAGCTGACCACGCTGCTGAACGCAGCGCTGCGCCGCGTGCTCGGCGAGGTCAACTTCATCACCGTGGTGCGTGACGATCGCGAGAAGCTGATGCAGCGGATCCGCGAGCAGCTCGATAGGGAAGCGGACGGATACGGCATCGAGGTTGTCGACGTCCGCATCCGCCGTGCCGACCTGCCGGAGCAGAACAGCCAGGCCGTCTACAACCGCATGAAGACCGAACGTGAGCGCGAGGCGGCCGAGTTCCGTGCCCAGGGCGACCAGAAGGCGCAGGAAATCCGCTCGAAGGCCGACCGCGAAGCGACCGTGATCGTCGCCGAGGCGAACTCGGCCGCGGATCAGACTCGCGGTGCGGGTGACGCCGAGCGCAACCGCCTGTTCGCCGAAGCCTATGGCAAGGACAAGGACTTCTTCGCGTTCTATCGCTCGATGACGGCCTATGAGAACGGCCTGCGTTCCAGCGACACGCGTTTCCTGTTGCGGCCGGACTCGGAATTCTTCAGATACTTCGGCGGTGCAAGCGGCAAGTTGCCTGAGGCGGCCGCCGCGCCGAAACAGTAACGTCACGACTTGAACTTCAGGACTTGGCGGCGATGCGGATGACGCTTCGCCGCCGACCAAAAACAACAAGCATCGAGCGGGAGGCTGCCATCCGATGAAGTCCATAGCGTTCGGCGACTTCCTCATCGGGTTGGGAATCCTGTTCGTGCTCGAAGGCATTCTGTTCGCGGCAAGCCCCGCCTGGATGCGCCGGGCGATGAAGAGCGCGCTGGCGACACCCGACAACATCCTGCGCATCGTCGGTATCGGCTCGGCGGTCGCCGGGCTTGTCCTGATCTGGGTGGTGCGAAGATAGTCGCCGCTCCGGAGCATGCGAAGCATGACCGCCAATGCGCGATTGCGCATCGGGGAACCTCGAGATTCCCCAAGGTGCGCAATTGCGTCCCCGGGGTTCAGCCTTGTCGGGCTGCCCCGGAATGACAGGCAAGACTGAACATATCGTGAGCCTCTCGCCGCCGGTATTTCGCCGAAATGCCCGGGTGAGATGCTTGCGCCGTATGCCTGTTCGGGCGCACTCTGTAACTAGCTCATTTGAACCCGTTTGCCTGGAGAAACTCCGACATGACCGCTGCCAGACCAGCCCTGACCCGCCGCTTCCGCATGATGGGAGCCGCGATCTCGATCGGTGCTGCGAGCATGCTGAGCTCCGTGCCGGCGTTCGCACGCGGTCCTGAAGGCATCGCCGACATCGCCGAGAAGGTGATCGACGCCGTCGTCAACATCTCGACGTCGCAGACCGTCGAGGCCAAGGACCGGACGATGCCGCAGCTGCCGCCGGGCTCGCCGTTCGAGGAATTCTTCGACGACTTCTTCAAGAACCGCCGCGGACCGCCCGGCAAGGGCGGCGACAAGAGCGGTGAGTTCCAGCCGCGCAAGACCAACTCGCTCGGCTCAGGCTTCATCGTCGACACTGCGGGCATCGTCGTCACCAACAACCACGTCATCGCCGACGCCGACGAGATCAACGTCATCCTCAACGACGGCACCAAGATCAAGGCCGAGCTGGTCGGCGTCGACAAGAAGACCGACCTCGCGGTCCTGAAATTCAAGCCGCCGAAGCCGCTCACCGCGGTCAAGTTCGGCGACAGCGACAAGATCCGGCTCGGCGACTGGGTGGTCGCGATCGGCAACCCGTTCAGCCTCGGCGGCACGGTGACCGCGGGCATCGTCTCGGCCAAGAACCGTGACATCAGCCAGGGCCCGTATGACAGCTACATCCAGACCGACGCCGCCATCAACCGCGGCAATTCCGGCGGTCCGCTGTTCAACCTCGATGGTGAGGTGATCGGCGTCAACACGCTGATCATCTCGCCGACCGGCGGTTCGATCGGCCTCGGCTTCGCCGTGCCGTCGAAGACCGTGGCCGGCGTGGTCGACCAGCTGCAGAAATTCGGCGAGCTGCGCCGCGGCTGGCTCGGCGTGCGCATCCAGCAGGTCACCGACGAGATCGCAGACAGCCTCAACATCAAGCCGGCGCGCGGCGCGCTGGTTGCCGGCGTCGACGACAAGGGGCCGGCCAAGCCGGCCGGCATCGAGCCCGGTGACGTCGTCGTCAAGTTCGACGGCAAGGACGTCAAGGACCCCAAGGATCTGTCGCGCATCGTTGCCGATACGGCGGTCGGCAAGGAAGTCGACGTCGTCGTCATCCGCAAGGGCAATGAGGAGACCCGCAAGGTCACGCTCGGCCGGCTCGAGGACAATGAGAAGGTTCAGCAGGTCAACGCCAAGTCGAAGGACGACACCGCCGAGAAGCCGGTGACCCAGAAGGCGCTCGGTCTCGACCTCGCCGCGCTGAGCAAGGACCTGCGCACCAAGTACAAGATCAAGGACAGCGTGAAGGGCGTCGTCGTCACCGGCGTCGACGGCAATTCCGATGCCGCCGAGAAGCGGCTGTCGGCGGGCGATGTCATCGTCGAGGTGGCGCAGGAGGCGGTGTCGAGCGCCGCTGACATCAAGAAGCGCGTCGATCAACTCAAGAAGGACGGCAAGAAGTCGGTGCTGTTGCTGGTCTCGAACGGCGACGGCGAACTGCGCTTCGTCGCGCTCGGCGTGCAGTAACATTCACATACGTCATTCCGGGGCGGTCCGCAGGACCGAACCCGGAATCTCGAGATTCCGGGTTCGATGCTTCGCATCGCCCCGGAATGACGGTTTGCTACCCCGCCACGAACTCATCCCGCCGGTAGCCCTGCGCGTACAGCAGCGCGGTGAGATCGCCGTGGTCGATCCGGACCGCGGCCGCGGCCGCGACCGCCGGCTTGGCGTGATAGGCTACGCCGAGGCCCGCAGCCTGGATCATGCCGAGATCGTTGGCGCCGTCGCCCACCACAAGGGTGTCGATCTCGTCGAGATCGAAGGACACGGTGAGCTCGATCAAGGTGGCGAGCTTGGTGGCGCGGCCGAGGATCGGCTCGACCACCTCACCGGTCAGCTTGCCGTCCACGACCTGCAACTGGTTGGCGCGGTTTTCCTGAAAGCCGACCTTCGCCGCGACCACCTTGGTGAACAAGGTGAAGCCGCCCGAGATCAGGCAGGTATAGGCGCCGTGCGCGCGCATGGTCATGACCAGTTCGCGGCCGCCCGGCGTCAGCGTGATGCGCTTGTCGAGCACCTCGTCGACCACGCTGACCGGCAGTCCCTTGAGCAGCACCACCCGCTCGCGCAGCGCGGACTCGAACTCGATCTCGCCGCGCATGGCACGCTCGGTGATCGCAGCGACATGGGCCTTGAGCCCGGCGAAGTCGGCGAGCTCGTCGATGCACTCCTGGCCGATCATGGTGGAATCCATGTCGGCCAGAAAAAGCTTCTTGCGCCGGGCGATCCGAGGCTGCACGACGATGTCGATCGGCAGGTCGCCGCGGGCCTGGCGAAGGCGTTCCTCGATTGTCTTGATACCGTCCCTGCTGCTGTCCTCGCTTTCGAACGGAATGTCGGCGGCGACTTCGTTGAACAGCCACTGCGCCGGGCCGGGTGAGGGCAGCACGGCCCGCGCACCGTCGACGATGGTGGAGTCGAGCGCGGGGGTTGCAGGATTGCAGATCAGCGTGGCAACGAGGGACATGCAGGCGCATTCGGGATTGTTGAACAAGGCAGTGCTTATCGCAGGGCCGACCGCCAGCGGCAAGTCGGCGCTGGCGCTCGAACTCGCGCAGCGGACCGGCGGGGTCGTGATCAACACCGACTCCATGCAGGTCTATCGTGACCTCCGGATCATCACCGCGCGGCCGACTGCAGGCGAAGAGGCGCTGGTTCCGCACCGGCTCTATGGCCATGTCGACGCCGGCGTGAATTTCTCCGCTGGCGCCTGGGTGGCCGATGCGGCGAAGGTGCTCGGCGAGGCGCGTGAGCAGGGACGGCTGCCGATCTTCATCGGCGGCTCGGGCCTCTATTTCAAGGCGCTGACGCGCGGCTTGTCGGCGGTGCCGCCGATCCCGGCTGATGTGCGCGACGGCGTGCGCGCACGGCTCGAGCAGCACGGCGTCGAGGCGCTGCATGCCGAGCTTGCAGCGCGCGATCCGGTGTCGGCCGAGCGGCTGAAGCCGCGCGACCGCACCCGCATCGCGCGCGCGCTCGAGGTGGTCGAGGCCACCGGCCGCCCGCTGCCGGACTGGCATCGCGAGGGCCTGCCGCCACTGCTGCCGCCGGGCGATTTTCATGCGCTGTTTCTCGCGCCGGAGCGCGAGAGGCTCTATGCACGGATCGACGCCCGCTTCGGTGTCATGCTCGATGCCGGCGCGCTCGACGAGGTCGCGGCGCTGGCGGCGCGTGGGCTCGATCCGTTGCTGCCGGCGATGAAGGCCCATGGGGTGCCGGCGCTGATCCGGCACCTGAGGGGAGAGATCAGCCGCGAGGAGGCCGCCGAGATCGGCCGGGCCGACACCCGCCATTATGCGAAGCGCCAGTTCACCTGGTTTCGCCATCAGCTCCCGGAATTCGAATGGGTGGTGCCGGAAGCTGGCGGGGAATGGCTGGAGAGTCGGGTCCCGTAGCCCGGGCCGGGGGGCCCGCACGCCCGTCAGCCATGCGCGTTCGCCTGCGCAAAAACACTCGCCGAACGAGCGGAACCCCGGTAGAGTACGCAAATCGCGAAAGTGCTTGCCTTGCCTTGACATTCAGGCTTTGGCCGCTATGTTCGCGCAACCTTTGGGAAGACTGGGTCGTCTCGTGCGCAACATTATTACCAAACTGCTTATCGCCGTCGTACCCAGGCACACCGCCGGGGATGGCTAGCGGCCATCCAAATTCGGGCGGTGTGCATGGGGCCTCTGGGGCCCCTTTTTATTGCCCGAAGCCGAACTGACGAGAACTGACAAAAGCCGCGCAAAAACAAGCGCATCCGGAGCGAACCATGACCGACAAGAGCCACGATCCCAATCAGATGACCGGCGCCGCGATGATCGTGCGCGCGCTCATCGATCACGGCGTGCAGCATGTCTTCGGCTATCCCGGCGGTGCGGTGCTTCCGATCTACGACGAGATCTTCCAGCAGAGCGAGGTCGAGCACATCCTGGTCCGTCACGAGCAGGGCGCCGGCCATGCCGCCGAAGGCTATGCCCGCTCGACCGGCAAGCCCGGCGTGGTGCTGGTGACGTCGGGCCCCGGCGCCACCAACATGGTGACTCCGCTGACCGACGCGCTGATGGATTCGATCCCGCTGGTCTGCATCACCGGCCAGGTGCCGACCCACCTGATCGGCAACGACGCCTTCCAGGAGTGCGACACGGTCGGCATCACGCGGCCCGCCACCAAGCACAATTGGCTGGTCCGCGACGTCAACGACCTCGCCAGGGTGCTGCACGAGGCCTTCTATGTCGCCACCACCGGCCGGCCCGGCCCGGTCGTGGTCGACGTGCCGAAGGACGTGCAGTTCGCGACCGGCACCTATCATCCGCCGCGCAAGTCGGACGTGCACATCTCCTACACGCCGCGCGTCAAGGGCGACGCGACCCAGATCCGCAAGGCGGTGGCGATGCTCGCCAATGCCAAACGTCCCGTGATCTATTCCGGCGGCGGCGTGATCAATTCGGGTCCTGAGGCCTCGAAACTGCTGCGCCAGTTGGTGGAGGCGACTGGCTTCCCAATCACCTCGACCCTGATGGGGCTGGGCGCCTATCCCGCTTCGGGCCCGAACTGGCTCGGCATGCTGGGCATGCACGGCACCTACGAAGCCAACATGACGATGCATGATTGCGACGTCATGCTGTGCGTCGGCGCGCGCTTCGACGACCGCATCACCGGCCGTACCGACGCCTTCTCGCCGGGCTCGAAGAAGATCCACATCGACATCGACCCGTCCTCGATCAACAAGAACATCCGCGTCGACGTGCCGATCATCGGCGACGCCGGCAACGTGCTCGGCGATTTGCTGCAGGTGTTCAAGGCAGAAGCCAAGAAGCCGGACATCAAGTCGTGGTGGCAGCAGATCGCGCAATGGCGCGCGCGCAACTCGCTGTCCTACCGCAAGAACAACGATATCATCCTGCCGCAATACGCGATCCAGCGCCTGTTCGAGCTGACCCGCGGCAAGGACACCTACATCACGACCGAGGTCGGTCAGCACCAGATGTGGGCCGCGCAGTTCTTCGGCTTCGAGGAGCCGCACCGCTGGATGACCTCGGGCGGTCTCGGCACCATGGGCTACGGCCTGCCGGCCGCGGTCGGCGTGCAGGTGGCGCATCCGGACAGCCTGGTGATCGACATCGCCGGCGACGCCTCGGTGCAGATGACGATCCAGGAGATGTCGACGGCGGTCCAGTTCGAGCTGCCGATCAAGATATTCATCCTGAACAACCAGTACATGGGCATGGTGCGGCAATGGCAGCAGCTGCTGCACGGCAACCGCCTGTCGCATTCCTACTCCGAGGCGCTGCCGGACTTCGTCAAGCTCGCCGACGCCTATGGCTGCGTCGGGCTGCAGGCGACCAAGCCGTCCGATCTCGACGGCGCGATCAAGGAGATGATCTCGATCAAGCGCCCGGTGCTGTTCGATTGCCGCGTCGCCGCGCTGGAGAATTGCTTCCCGATGATCCCGTCCGGCAAGGCGCATAACGAGATGCTGCTGCCGGAAGAGGCGACCGATGAGGCCACCGCGAAGGCCTTCTCCGGTGGCAAGGCGCTGGTGTGATGATGGATCGACGCGGAGCACTCTCTTTTCACCTCGCCCCGCTTGCGGGGAGAGGTCGGATTGCGCGCAAGCGCAATCCGGGTGAGGGGGAGTCTCCGCGAGTCCGTTTCTCACCATTGCTCTGGAAGCAGCTCCTCACCCCGCAAAGAGCGGGCAGACGGAACTTATCGCGCGCTCGGATGGAGGGCGGCTCCCATGTTTGACCTCAACGAGCTCGAGCGCGCGCACCGGATCGTCGGCACCGCGGTGCCGGCGACGCCGGCGCACGCCTGGCCGCTGCTGGCGGAGCGGCTCGGCACCGAGGTCGTGGTCAAGCATGAGAACCACACGCCGACCGGCGCCTTCAAGGTGCGCGGCGGCCTGGTCTATCTCGAACGGCTGAAGCGCGAGCGGCCCGACGTTCCCGGCATCATCTCGGCGACGCGCGGCAATCACGGCCAGAGCCTGGCGTTCGCGGCAGGACGTCAGGGCGTGTCGGCGACGATCTACGTGCCGCGCGGCAACTCGGTCGAGAAGAACCGCGCCATGCACGCGTTCGGGGCCGAGCTTGTCGAGCACGGCGACGACTTCCAGGCCGCGCGGGAAGAGGCCGAGCGCCGCGCCCAATTCGCCGGCCTGCACATGGTGCCGTCGTTCCACCCGGACCTCGTGCTGGGTGTCGCGACCTACGCGCTCGAACTGTTCCGTACCGCGCCCGATCTCGACATTCTCTATGTGCCGATCGGGCAGGGCTCCGGCATCTGCGGCTGCATCATGGCGCGCGACCTGCTTGGGCTGAAGACCGAGATCGTCGGCGTGCAGTCGACCGAGGCGCCGTCCTATGCGCTGTCGTTTGCGGCCGGAAAGATCGTCACCACCGAGTCCAGCAACACCCTTGCCGACGGCATGGCGACGCGGATTCCGGACGCGGATGCGTTCGCGCTGATCCGCAAGGGTGCCTCCCGCATCGTGCAGGTCAGCGACGACGAGGTCGGGCAGGCGATCCGCGCCTACTGGACCGACACCCACAATCTCGCCGAGGGCGCGGGCGCTGCGGCGCTCGCGGCCGCGCTGCAGGAAAAGAGCAGGCTCGCCGGCAAGCGGGTCGGCCTGATCCTGAGCGGCGGCAATATCGATTTCGATCTGTTCCGGACCTGGATCGGAACGGATGCTGCGCCGGCCGCCGAGCGGGCGGTGGCGTGAACAGAATGTAAGGGGACGACCATGAACCAGCCCGCATCCGCCTATTTCCTCGAAGAGCGTCACGATCCCAACGAGACGCATACTTTGTCCGTGCTCGTGCAGAACGAGCCCGGCGTGCTCGCGCGCGTGATCGGCCTGTTCTCCGGCCGCGGCTACAACATCGAGAGTCTCACCGTCTCGGAGACGGAGAGCCAGAAACATCTCTCGCGGATCACGATCGTCACCACCGGCACGCCGATGGTGATCCAGCAGATCAAGCATCAGCTCGACCGCATGATCCCGGTCTACCGCGTCGTCGACATGACGCTGACCGGCAGCTCGATCGAGCGCGAGCTTGCGATGGTCAAGGTGCGGGGCGGTGGCGATCACCGCGTCGAGGCGCTGCGGCTGGCGGACGCGTTCCGCGCCCGGGTGATCGACGCCACGACCGAGAGCTTCGTGTTCGAGATCACGGGCAATTCGTCCAAGATCAGTCAGTTCATCGACCTGATGCGTCCGCTGGGCCTGGTCGAAGTGTCACGAACCGGGGTGGCCGCGATCACGCGTGGGCCGGAAGGGATGTGAGTCATGTTGGCGCGCGACTGGTACTATACGCAACGGCGGCAGGTCGGTCTCGATACCGCGGTGGCCTCGATCTATGACGTCAGCGAGGACAGCGATGTCCGTGCCCGCCAGGCGCTGACCATGCTCGGCGTCAAGCCGGGCTGGCGGATCGCCGATATCGGCTGCGGCAACGGCGTGCTGGCCACCGAGGCGGCGTTGATGGGCGCCGAGGTCGACGCCATCGACATCTCGCCGGCGATGATCGGGCTCGCCGAAATCTATGCGCGCGACCGCAAGGCGAAGATCCGGACCCAACCGGCCGGCCTGCTGTCGTTCGCCTACCAACCGAATTCCTACGACCTCATCGTCAGCGAGTTCACGTTGCACCATCTGCCGGACTTCTGGAAGGCGGTGGCGCTGTCGCGAATCTTCAACGCGTTGAAGCCCGGCGCGAACTTCTACCTGCGCGACATGGTGTTCGTCGGCATGCCCGACGGTGTCGATCGCGATGTCGAAGGATGGGCCGACTTCTCGATCAAGAATCACGGCTTCGAGCGCGAAAGCGTGATCACCCATATGCGCGACGAATACTCGACCTTCGGCTGGGTGATGGAGCGCATGCTGACCGAGACCGGTTTCACGCTGGTCTCCGTTGATTACCACGCGCCGCTGCACGGCACCTATCTGCTGCGTAAACCGAAGCCCGACGAACAGATCTAGATCCCGACCGAAACGGAAGCACAAGAAGAACAACAATGAAGCCGGCCGATGTTGGCATCGCCGTCATGGTCGCGGTGATCTGGGGGCTTGCGTTCGTCGCAAGCCGGATCGCGCTCGATGAGTTCTCGCCGGAGCTGATGACGACGCTGCGCTTCGCCATCGCCGCGCTGCCGTGCCTGTTCCTGCGCAAGCCCGGCGTTTCCTGGCCGCTTCTGATCGCGATCAGCTCAACGCTGTTCCTCGGCCAGTTCCTCGCACAGGCCTTTGCGATCGCGCATGGCGTTCCCGTCGGGCTTTCCAGCGTGATCGTGCAGAGCCAGGCGCTTTTCACCATCGCCTTCGCCGCCCTGGCCTTCGGGGAAATCCCGACACGGAGCCAGGCAATCGGCATCGCGATCGCCGCGCTCGGCCTGCTGATGATCTGCGGGACGGTCGGCTACGACTTCAGCGTCGCCGCGTTTGCGATCATCATGATCTGCCCGATCAGCTTCGCGATCGGCAATCTTCTCTTGCGGCAGGCGAACGGCGCGCCGATGTTCGATCTGTTCGCCTGGCTGTGCCTGTCAGCCGCGGTGCCGCTCGCGGTGCTGACCTTGATCACGAACGGCCCGCAGCCGACCTGGCATGCGCTGACCCACATGTCGCTGACCGGGCTCGTCTGCATGCTCTGCCTCGGCGGCATCTCGACCAGCATCGCCTACTGGCTGTGGGGCCGGCTGCTGCGGGATTATCCGGCGGCGCAGGTGGTGCCGTTCGCGCTGCTGGTGCCGTTCGTCGGCTCCGCCGCGTCGAGCATCGTGTTCGGCGAGACATTCGGGCCGCTGCGGCTGGCCGGCATGGTCACCGTGATCGCCGGCATCGCCGTGATGCTGCTGTCGAAGCGGCCAAAAGCTCAGCCGAAAGTCGCGTGAGGGCACCATGTCGAATTCGCTGCTGTTCGCCTTTGTCGTGTTCGCTGTCGTGATGTTCTTCACGCCGGGCCCCAACAACATCATGCTGCTGTCGTCGGGGCTGACCTACGGCTTCCGCCGTACAGTGCCCCACATCGCCGGCATCACGGTCGGCTTCGCCTTCATGGTCGGCGCGGTCGGCGTCGGGCTGGGGACCGTCTTCATCGCCTATCCGGTGCTGCAGACGATCCTGAAATATGGCGGCGTCGCCTACCTGATCTATCTCGCCGCCGTCATCGCCATGGCCGAGCCGCCCTCGGCGGACAAGGACGACAGGGGCGGCCGCGGCCCGATGACGTTCTGGGGCGCCGCCATGTTCCAGTGGATCAATGCCAAGGGCTGGGTGATGGTGATCGGCACCATCACGGCCTATGCGGCAATTGCCGCCTTTCCCTGGAACATCGCGATCCAGGTTGGCCTGAGCCTGATCATGGGCACGGTGTCCTGCGTCGTCTGGGCGCTGTTCGGGACCGCCCTGCGGCCGATCCTGACCTCAACCCGGGCGATCCGCGCCTTCAATGTGGTGATGGCCATCCTGCTGCTGGCCTCGCTCTACCCGGTCTTCATGGACGCATGATGCCGCACCGCGCCATGCGAGATGAGGGTTTCCCCTGAGGGGGAAAATGCTCTAGACAACGCCGGAAATTCGCGGGCGCCCGGCGGTTCTGACCTTCCGAAAGCCTGATTCATCGGCCGATTTTGGCCCCCTTCAAACGAGGAAACCACGATGCGAGTTTACTACGATCGCGATGCCGACCTGAACCTGATTAAGGGCAAGAAGGTCGCCATCGTCGGCTACGGCAGCCAGGGCCACGCCCACGCGCTGAACCTGAAGGATTCAGGCGTCAAGGAAGTGGCGATTGCGCTGCGCAAGGGTTCGGCCTCGGCCAAGAAGGCCGAGAACGCCGGCTTCAAGGTGATGGAAGTCGCCGAAGCCGCCAAGTGGGCCGACCTCGTCATGATGCTGACCCCGGACGAGCTGCAGGGCGACATCTATCGCGAGCACCTGCACGACAACATGAAGAAGGGCGCGGCGCTCGTGTTCGCCCACGGCCTCAACGTGCACTTCAACCTGCTCGATCCGCGCGCCGACCTCGACGTGCTGATGATCGCGCCGAAGGGCCCCGGCCACACCGTGCGCTCGGAATACCAGCGTGGCGGCGGCGTGCCCTGCCTGATCGCGATCGCCAAGGATTCGTCGGGCAACGCCCATGACCTCGGGCTCAGCTATGCCTCGGCGATCGGCGGCGGCCGCGCCGGCATCATCGAGACCACCTTCAAGGAAGAGTGCGAGACCGACCTGTTCGGCGAGCAGGTGGTGCTCTGCGGCGGCCTGGTCGAGTTGATCAAGGGCGGCTACGAAACCCTGGTCGAGGCCGGCTACGCGCCCGAGATGGCCTATTTCGAGTGCCTGCATGAAGTGAAGCTGATCGTCGACCTGATCTATGAAGGCGGCATCGCCAACATGAACTACTCGATCTCCAACACCGCCGAATACGGCGAGTACGTCACCGGTCCGCGCATCGTCACGGCCGAGACCAAGGCGGAGATGAAGCGCGTGCTGGCCGACATCCAGGGCGGCAAGTTCGCCCGCGACTGGATGCTGGAGAACAAGGTCAACCAGACCTCGTTCAAGGCCACCCGCGCCAAGCTCGCCGCGCATCCGATCGAGGAAGTCGGTGCCAAGCTGCGCGACATGATGCCCTGGATCAAGAAGAGCGCGCTCGTCGACAAGAGCAAGAACTGACAGGCGAGGCCTGTCATTCCGGGGCGGTCCGCAGGACCGAGCCCGGAATCTCGAGATTCCGGGTCCGCCTCTTCGAGGCGCCCCGGAATGACGCTGTGATGAAAAAGGGTGGGCGCGTTGCCCACCCTTTGTCTTTGTCGCAGAGGCGCGGAGGCCTAGCCGGCCGCCATCGGCTGCTTCTCGATCCTGTTGTGCAGCTGCCAGAACCGCACCGTCCGCTGCGCGGTTTCCAGCGAGAGCCGGCGGTAATCGCGCTGCGCGATCTCGAGCGTCGCATTGTCGAGCGGCAGCGGCAGCGGCCGCTTGCGCAGGATGCTTTCGACCGTCGGCCAGTTGAGCCGCGCCGAGCGGCACGGGATCAGGATCAGGTCGGAGCGGAGGCCGAGCATCAGGCGTTCGATCATCGCGATCGGCATGTCGTTGAGCACGGCAAGCGCGACCGTGACCTCGTCGAGCTTGCCCCCTTCGGCGAATTTGTAGACGGCCGCATCGTCGAGCTCGTTCAGCTGCTTCATCAGCTTGACCAGCTCTTCGGCGATGCCGTAGTTGCGGCGCGGCGCCGCGGCCTCTTCCTGGGCGATGTCGTTCAGCACCTGGCTGATCTCCTCGCGCGCCCGGGGCGAGGCGATCGAGAGCAGGCGGGCGCGCACCGTATCCTTGGCGCGCTGCAGCAGGTCGCGCAGCAGCTTGGCCGGAATGTCGATGCGCAGCCCGAGGATCTCGACCAGCTCGTCGTCGCCTTCGGCGCGGGCGACGATGCTGGAATAGCCGTTGTCGGAGAACTGCGCGCCGGCGTTCTTGGCGAGACGCCGGATCACCTTGTCCTCGCCGCGGTCGATGATCACGTCGGTGACGGAAGGCGGCAGGTTTTCCCGCGCGGAGATCGCGAACAGGTGGTCCTGGCCCTTGCTGCTCGCGATCTCGCGCAGGGCGTCGTTCGAAAGGCGGCTGGAGTGGGTCAGCACGTCGCCGGCGACGCTGATGTCGTCGTCCCAGGCGAGGTGCTGAATCACCTCGAACGGCGCATAGTCGAGCGGGGCGAGCCGCTTGCTGAGCTCGGCCCGCGCACGGGTCTCGACGCGCGCGACCAAGAGGCAGAGCACGTCGTCGAACACCTTGACCTGTTCATCGTTGAGGCGGTCGCCGTCGTTCAGGAACAGATCGGTGACCTGCCGCAGCGTCTGCACACGCTTGGCCGATGTCCCGTCCCGGACCGCATCCTCGAGTTCGGCAATAATCGATTGTGACGCCTGTTGCGCCATCGATGGGCAACCTTGTTTTTGTTGAATGACACCTGTCTGCACACCATGCGGGGCGCGGTCTTACACCTGCGTTAAGGTGGAACCCGGTGCAAATACGGTGTGCGTCGCATCCTTAACAGGCTGCGACCGGACTCGATTCAATGCGCGCTTTCGGCTCGGCGGAAGCTGATGCCGGTGCATTTTAAGAGATCGTTTAGGACGATACGCGCCGCGCGACGGAAAAGATGTCGATCGAGGCGGCACGTCCGCGCAATTGCGTCGAGCCGAGGGGCTCGACGACCAAATCCCGGTCCGGCGGCAGCAGGCGCAGCAAGTCGCCCGATACCAGCAGCGGACGGCCGGCCTCCTTGCAATGCGCCTGCAGCCGCGCCGTGACGTTCACGGTGTCGCCGAAATAGGCGATCTGTCGCCGCGAGTCCCCGCATTCCGCGATGACGACCGGACCGGCATGCATCCCGGCTCGAAACGCGGGCACCACGCCGAACTCCTTGTGATATTGATCGGCCCGCTTGGCGAGGCGATCCTCGATCGCGAACATGCAATCGAGATACCGCCGCGATCGCCCGTCGGCATTGGCCGGCCAGGTCACGATCACTTCGTCGCCGACATAGGCGTGGACTTCGCCGCCGTGCGACACGATCGGCTCGTCGATGTCGAAGAAGAAGCGCGTCAGCAATTCCTGCACGCGCAGCTCGCCCATCGATTCCGCTAGCGTCGTCGAGCCGACCAGGTCGAGGAACAGCAGCACGCGCTCCTCGCGCACCGGCTGCCGATAGCGTCCGAGCACGATGCTGAGCAGCGTGTGCCCGCCGATCATCCGGACCAGCTCGTAGATCGTCGTGATCGGGATCGACAGCAGCAGGCCGACGCCAATGATCTTCAGGAAGGTTTCGCGCATCCACTTGGCTTCGAGCCCATGCCCGTAAAGCACGATTTCCAGCACGATCGCGGCGGCCGCAACGGTGACGGCGAGGATCACAGAGCGGCCGATCAGCTCGACGATGAGTGATTGCCGTCGCAGCCAGCCACCACGTGCGGCCAGATAGAGATGCGTCGCCCAGACGATCACCGTGAGGGCTGCGCCGTCGAGGGCGCTGCGCACATAATTCGAGACGGAGGCCTCGTCGGACTCATCGAACGCATAGCGAAACAGCCCACCGACGAGCAGGCCGAACACCGCCAAGACGATCACAGGCGTCACGGCGCGCCGCATGGTCCCTCCATGCATATGAAATATCCTGCGCGGACCGGGAAGGCCAGCTGCGGCGCGACCGGCGGTGGACGGGATGCATCGCGGCGGCACTCATGTATGCTGCGACGACAGGATCGATCGAACAGGGAAAGTGGCATGACATCGGCTGTCACCACAGACGCGTGCAGGCTCATGGCCGTTCTGACGGCCGTCTTCATCGCCTTCACCCCGCCGATTGCCCGCGCCGGCGATCAGAGCGTTGGCGAGCCATCCTGCGACGGCGGCACCTACCAGATGGTCGAATGCCTCAAGGCCAAGACCGCGCAGTGGGACAAGCGGATGAACGTCGCCTACCAGAAGGCGTTGAAGGATGCCGCCGACGACAAGCAGCGCGAACAGCTGCGCACCGCGCAGCGGCTATGGATCCAGTATCGTGACGCCAACTGCCTGTATTACGACCTCGGCGAGGGCACTATCGCCCGGCTCGATGCCAGTGAATGCATGCGCAGCATGACCGAAGCCCGCGCTAAGGAACTGGAGAATCTTGGCCATCAGTGAGCCATCTTCCGGAGTCAGGACCGAGGTCATGACTGATGGAAAGAGCCAGGACGAATTGACCCGGCTTGCGGATGAGGCGTTGCGCGCCCAGCCCGGCTGTGAGACCGCGCGCGTGCCGGCGATCGCCGGGCTGCCCGATGCGCAGATCGGACGCAACTGGGAGATTCCGAACGTCGTGCTCGGCGACAGCCTGATCAGCGACGTCGACCGCGCGGTGCTATCGGTTCATCGCCAGCTCGGCCGCAAGTTTCACCTGGTGTAAGGTGGCCCGATCTTAGCTCGCCTGCGCCTGACGTGGCGCGGGCCGGCCGGCCATGCTGATCATCCTGAGCGCGAACACCGCAGCGAGCGGCACGAGGAATAGCGCGTAGAGCGGCATCTCGGGAATCCGCTTGCCGAACGAGACCATGAACTGCAGCAGCAGATAATAGCCGCCGATCAGATGCAGCCTGCGCCAGGCGCGCGGGCCGAGCAGTGCAGCCGTGCGATCGAACGAAGTCGCGGTCAGCGCGATGATGGCGAGATAGCTGATACCGCCGAAGACGTAGGAGACGATCGAGGTCGCGGCCGCAAAGCCGGGCGGATCGAGCATCGCGAAGGCGGCGATCGCGACCGCATGGATGGCGTGCGAGGCCGCGAAGGTGAAGCCCAAATAACGGCGGTTGCGGCGCTGCCAGTGCGTCCAGGCGTTCGGCCACAGCCGCGCCAGCGCCGCCGCCGAGAAGGCGAGGCAGAAGAACAAGAGCGAGGTCCGCGCCGTGAAGCGGATCATCATCCGCACGCCCTCGACCTCGAACTGCCGCATGGCGGCGATCCAGATCGAAAGCCCGATCAGGGTGAGCGTGAGCAGGCCAAACAGCCCCCAGCCCTCGAACCAGTTGCGATGCGTCGCCATATCCCGCCTCCCGTTTATGTAATCACCAGTTACATTTCGTGCCCGCGCGCGGTCAATCCGTGTAATCATCGCTTACATTCACAAGCGGGTGATGCTAGAGGATCGCCATGCGCCGCCCCGCCAAAAGCCCGCCCACCGGCCGCCGGCCCGCCAAGCCGCGTCCGGTCGCGACGCGGGCGCAGGCGGCCAGGCCGTATCACCACGGCGATCTCCGCCGGGTCCTGATCGATGCCGCCATGCAACTGGTCGGCGAGGGCGGGCCGGAGGCGGTCAGCGTCCGCGAGGCCGCGCGCCGCGCCGGGGTCTCGCCGGGCGCGCCGTTCCGGCATTTCCCGAGCCGGGACGCGCTGATGAATGCGGTGGCGGAGGAGGCGCAACGCCGCTTTCGCGCCGAGATCGAGGCGGCGTTGGCCGAGGCGCCGCCAGGCGATCCGCTCGGCCGCTTCCGCCATCTCGGGATCGCCTATCTGCGCTGGGCGATGAAGAACCCGACCCATTTCGAGATCATCTCCAGCCGCCGCTTCTTCGACCACGACCGCTCGGCCGCCGTCTCCGGCGACAATGCCGAGTTGATCGGCATGACCGAGCGCACGCTGGCGGAGGCATTTTCAGCTGGCCAACTCGGGACGCGCGACCTCAGGCAGGTCCAGATCGCCGGCCGCGCGCTGGTCTATGGCTTCGTGCGGATGCACATCGACGGTCATTTGCCGCGCTGGGGTGTCGGCGATGCAGAGGTCGAGCAGATGGCTGCCGACATCGTCGATCTCTTCATCGCGGGTATCGCGAGCCACGCCGCGCCGGCCGCCAAAGTTTAAGGCACGCGCACTGCCTGCCGCGGCTAGGCTTGGGCAGGCAAATTCATTGCGCGTTCATGACGATTCAATTACGGTTTTGTGACGCGGCCCAGACACCGGCTGTGCCGCATGCCTCCTGGCCGTTGCCAGTCAAGGCGGTGGCATTGCGCCGGGTTGTATTGCGTCCCGCCCATGGCGCCCGCGCCTCAGCAGAACTCCTCCGTTGCCGCACTGGCCGGCGGTCTTGCCGCGCTTGGCATCTGGCGGTTGATGGCGGTCGCGGCACCGCATTTCGGCGCGCTGATTCTGATGCTGCGCACCGAGACCGATTTCGGCTCGCGGCTTTGCTTCCTGCTCACCTGGGGAATCCTGAACTTCCTGTTCATCGCGCTGCTGCGCCGGCCGGCGCTGTCGGGCGCGCTGTCGCTGACACTGGTCGTGGTCTTGGTGCTGCTGTCGCGCTTCAAGCACGACGTGGTGCAGATGACCGCGAACTTCGTCGACCTGATGGTGATCGACCGCGACACCGCGGCGTTCCTGCTGACGATCTTCCCGAGCCTGCGCTGGTCGATCATCGGCGCCGGCCTCGTCACGCTGCCCCTGATGTACGCGCTGTGGTGGCTCGATCCGTTCCGCATTCGCCGGCTGCCGGCTGCGGCGGCCTGCCTCGCCTGCACCGCGGCGCTCTCGGGTTATGCCTTCGCCTGGCCGGATGAAGCCTGGCGCGGCTATTACGACGACGGCTACCTCTCGAAGTTCGCGCGCTCCGGCGTCACGGCCGTGTCCGATTTCGTCGCCTACGGCTTTATGGAGTCGGATCCGACCGCGAGCGATCAGCTCAAGATGCCCCTGGTCGATGCCTGTCATCCCGCCGGGCGGCGGCCGAACATCATCATGATCCATGATGAATCGAGTTTCGACATCCGCGCCGCCTCCGGCGTCAAGGTGCCGCCGGGCTACGGCAGCCAGTTCAAGTCCTACGACGGCGTCGCGCGCAAATTCCTTGCCGAGAGCAATGGCGGGCCGAGCTGGTTCACCGAGTACAACGTGCTTGCGGGATTATCCTCGCGCTCGTTCGGCCGGTTCTCCTATTTCGTCACCCGCATCGCATCGGGGCGCGTGGAGCGCGGCCTGCCGTTGGCGCTGCGCCGCTGCGGCTACGACACGCTCTCGCTCTATCCCGCATTCGGCGCCTTCATGAGCGCGCGCAACTTCCAGACCACGACCGGCATCCAGCGCTTCTACGACGCGCATGACCTGCATGCGAAGGATGTCGAGCCCGACAGCTTCTTCTACGACAAGGCGCTGAAGCTGATGGCCGAGCAGAAGACGTCAGGCACGCCGCTGTTCGCCTTCGTCTATCTCGCCGCCAATCATTTCCCCTGGGAAACCAAATTCCGTCCCGAGTTGCTGCCGTCGTGGAAGCGGCCGGGCAATACGCCCGCGGTCGACGAATATCTGCGCCGGCAGGCGATGAGCGCTGGCGACTATGCCGGCTTCGTCGCGGCGCTGAAGAAGAAGTTTCCGGCGCAGCCTTTCCTGATCGTGCGTTACGGCGATCATCAGCCGGAATTCTCGCCGCAGCTGCTCGATCCCGATCTCGACGAGGCCGGCATCGGCAAGAAGCTGATGGATTACGATCCGCGCTATTACGCGACCTACTATGCGATCGACGCCGTCAACTTCGAACCCGTGAAGAGCCCGGCGGTGATGGACACGATCGACGCCGCCTATCTGCCGCTGGTGATTCAGGAAGCCGCGGGCATTCCGCTCGACCCGTCGTTCGAGGAGCAGAAGGCGATCATGCTTCGCTGCAACGGCGCATTCTATTCCTGCAAGGACGGCGCAGAAGCACGCCGCTTCAATCGCCTGTTGATCGACGCGGGGATCATCAAGGGATTGTGAGACGTCGTCATTGCGAGGAGCGGAGCGACGAAGCAATCAATCTTTCCTCGCATGCGGAGAGGTGGATTGCTGCGCTTCGCTCGCAATGAAGGCGAGAGGCTATTTTCCGCCGACCTTCCCCCACAGCCAGCGCGCCACGGCGTCGGGCGACGATGATGCGTCGTTGCCCGACGCGCGCAAATTCGCCTCGCGCATCCCGGCGATATCGATCTTGCCGAGCAGCGGCCGCAGCGCCGCCTTGAGCGCCTCGTCGTCGCGCCGCTTTGGCGACAGCAGGACGATGGCGTCATAGGGCGGGATGGCGTGCCTGTTGTCCTCGAGCGTGACAAGATCGTATTTCGCGATCAATCCGTCGCTGGTGTAGCCCGCGATCACGTCGACCTCGCCGGAGGCAACAGCCGCATACATGAAATCCGGCTGCATCTGACGCTGGGCGCGGAACGTCAGCCCATAAGCCTTCTGGATGCCGGTCCATTCCGGCCGCGAGAAGAATTCATAGTCTCCGGCGATCGACATCGTCGCCGCGCGTGACGCGAGGTCGGCGATCGAATGGATGCCGAGCTCTTCGGCGCGCTTCCTCGGCATCACCAGCGTATAGGCATTCTCGAAGCCGAGCTCGCCGAACAGCGTGATGTCTTGCTTCGCCAGCGTTGTCTGCAATTCGCCCAACAGCTCGGCGCGGGGCTTGATGTCGGTGTGGTGGAACTGGTTGGCCCACAGCGTTCCGGAATAGTCGACATAGACATCGATATCGCCGGCCGCGAGCGCGTCGAAGATCACGTTGGAGCCGAGGCCGGCGCGGGTCGTGGCCGGAAGGCCCGCCGCCTGTAGCCGCTGCGCGATCAACGCCGACAGCACATATTGCTCGGTAAAAGTCTTGGCGCCGACCACGATGCCCGCATGCGGGCGCGCGATCGCGGGCACCACCGTCGCCGCGATCAAGGCGGCAATACCGAGCCCGCCGAGTGCCGTCCGGATGCGGCTGCGCTTCCGCAGTCCGTTCTCGATCAGCGCCAGCAATTGGTCAACCACAAGCGCGAGCACGGCCGCAGCGAAACAGCCGAACAGCACGAACACCCAGTTCTGGGTCTGCAATCCCGCGAAGATGTAGTTGCCGAGGCTGGTCTGGCCGATCGGCGTCGACAAGGTGGCGGTGCCGATTACCCATACCGCCGCGGTGCGGATCCCGGCCATCATCACCGGCAGCGCCAGCGGCAGCTCGACCATGGTGAGCGATTGCCGCGGCGTCATGCCGACGCCCTGGGCGGCTTCCAGCACCGCCGGATCGACCCCGGACAGGCCGGTGATGGTGTTGCGCAACACCGGCAGCATCGAATAGAGCGCGAGCGCCAGCACGGCGGGCAGGAAGCCGAAGGCGGAGAAGCTGAAGCCGAGCCACGCCGCGGTCAACGCGGCGAGCGCCAGCAGCAGCGGATAGAACAATGCGAGCAGCGCGAGACCGGGCACGGTCTGCACGATGCTGGCAAGCCCGAGCAACGTCGTGCGCAGCACCGGCCGGTTACGAGCGATGATCGCAAGCGGCAGGCTGATCAGGAGCCCGAGCGCCAGCGCGGCGACGCTGACCCGCACATGATTGCCGAGATAGTCGGGCAGATGGGAAAGCGCCTCGCTCCAGCGCGGATCGGCCGATAGAGTCATGCCGTGTCGCCCCGCGGCAGCAAAGCGCCCAGGCGTTCCGCCTGCCGCCGCGGCGTGCGCATCAGTTCGCCGACATAGCCGTCGGTGCTGGCCGAGAGCTCCGCCGGCGTGCCCTGGGCCAGCAGCATGCCGCCGCGCATCACCGCGACACGATCGGCCAGCAGCAACGCCTCGGTCATGTCGTGGGTGATCATGACCGTGGTCAGGCCGAGCTCGCGGTGCAGCGTTCGATAATCGTCGCCGAGCGCGTCGCGGGTGAGGGGATCAAGCGCGCCGAACGGCTCGTCCATCAGCACGATGCGCGGCTTCGCAGCCAGCGCACGTGCGACGCCTATGCGTTGACGCTGGCCGCCGGAGAGCTCGTGCGGCAAACGCTCGCGATATTGTGAGTTGTCGAGCCGCACAAGGTCGAGCAGTTCATCGACCCGCGCCGAGATCTCCGCCTGCGTCCAGCCGAGCAGATGTGGCGTGATGCCGATGTTGTCGGCGACGGACAGATGCGGAAACAGCCCACCGCTCTGGAAGACATAGCCGATGCGGCGCCGCAGCAGGATCGGGTCGATGCGGCTGACATCCTCACCCTCGACCGCGATCCGGCCGTGGTCGGCTTCGATCAGGCGATTGGCGAGCCTCAGCAGCGTCGTCTTGCCGGAGCCCGAGCCGCCAACAATCGCCAGGAATTCACCCTCGGCCACGTCAAGCGAGACGTCGTCGACCGCCACCACGCGACCACTGTCAAAACTCTTGCCGACATGCGCATAGGCAATCAGCGGCGTTGCGGGCATTCCAGGGCGACCTCATGTCTCACCGTCGTTAACGACAGTGATAGCCCATAAATTGGACTTTGACTCGAGGTACGGGCGCCTGCGCGGTGGTTTCGCAGGCTGTTCCGGTCGAAGCGGATCAGCCCCGTCCGGGGCTGTGAGTACACATCACACTTCGTTCTTGGGTACGTACTTGCCCATGATGCATTTATAGCTCTGCAGGTGCCATTCGTGATACGGCCCCTTGGCGAGCCAATCGGCGATGCCGATCTGCGCATTCACTGCGCAGGCGCCCATGGTGATGCCGGATTGGTCACTCGTGGTGACGACCTTTTCCATGCAGAGTTGAGCATTGCAGAGGATGGCGACGAGCGTAACGAGCATGACGGCCTATATCAGTGGGGTTAACCCGGTCTGACCCGAATCATGCAGGGTTCATGCCACTATCAGCAGCTCTGGCGTCGCAGCCGACAAGACCGGGAAAGTACGGCCGGAGCGAATCGTCACGCCCGTCAGCGCGTAGCCGCACGCCCGTAGATACGCTATAGTCGCTGCCCAACTACGGCGTGAGATCGGGGCGAGCGAGGAACGTTGCGCGGTCGGGGGCTGCATCGATGATGACGTTACCTGAGTTGGCGGCAGGTGCTTTGGAGAAGTTTCTCGCCACGCATGTCAGCCGCACCTTCGGCGCTTCGCAGGCGCGCTTCGGCGAACTCCTGCCGGCCGCCGCGCGCATCGCGCTGGAATGCATCGGCAACAGCGACGCGCTCTACCACAATGTCGAGCACACCATGCTGGTCACGCTCGCCGGGCATGACATCATCCGCGGCCGCGCGCTGCACACCCACGTCACCGCCGAAGATTACACCCACACCATCATCGCCTGCCTGACTCACGACATCGGCTATGTGCGCGGTCTTTTGAAAGGCGATGGACCCGATGGCTACGTCATCGATGCCTCCGGCAACAAGGTGGTGCTGCCGCGTGGCTCGTCGGATGCCGGCCTGATGCCGTATCATGTCGACCGCTCGAAGCTTTATGTGCTCGACAGGCTCGAGGCCGTCCTTCCACTCGATCGCGAGCGCGTCGCGCGCAACATCGAGGGTACGCGGTTTCCGGCGCCCGAAGGCCAGCAATATGACGATGAGGCGTCGATCGTCCGGGCGGCCGATTTCATCGGTCAGCTCGGCGATCCCAACTATATCAGGAAGGCCAACGCGCTCTATCACGAGTTCGAGGAGGTCGGCATCAACCGCCAGCTCGGCTATGAGTCGCCGGCCGATATCGTCGACCGCTATCCGCAATTCTACTGGAACATGGTTGCGCCGCACATTCAGGGCGCCATCAACTGCCTGAACATGACGGCAAGCGGCCGCCAGTGGATCGCGAACCTCTATAGCAACGTGTTCCGCGCCGAGCGCGAGGTGACGCTGTCCGGCCCGCAAATCTGACGCCGCGGCCTTTCAGCACGGATTGTGCTGCGTTCCCCAGCCGTTCGCGTGGTGTCCACATTTAGGCCTGCTTCGTCGTTGCACAGTCCATGGAAATCAGCGACCTTGCGCCATGGACCCCTCCAGCGACCGTGTTTTCGACCCTTTCAGCATGATCTCCCGTTTCGCTCAATTGATTGCGGCTGCCGTTCTCTGCTGGCCGGCGCTGGCCGTTGCCGCCGGTCCGGTCTACGACGTCGATCTGTACGCGTTGATGTCCGGCACTTGCCGCAACGTCACCGTCGCCGGCCGCAGCTACACCTGCAAGGCAGTCGCCTATTTCCACACCCTGCGCGGCCGTTCCGAATTCACCGTGGTGCTCGACGATCCCGCCGACAAGAGCCACATCATCTCGTTCTCCGGCGAGAGCACCGAGCGCACCCAGGACAATCTGTTCGAGCTCGCGGTCGACCGCATGTTGCTGAAGTCGAGCGACCGCCCGCGGGTGGATGGTCTGCCGGTGCCGCTGGTCGAGATGTCGACAGGCTCATGCCGTCAGGTCGGAAGCTTCATCACGCGGCAGGTGTCCACCATCACCTGCGCCGCCACCGACCAGAACGGCAAGAAATACGAGCTGAGTTTCGAGTCGGACGGCTCGCCGATGACGTTGCGGCGGTTGCGGCAATCGACGCTGCCGTCCGAACGGCAGCGGGCGCGCCAGATCGCGCAGCTCGAATGCCGTCTCAAGGCGCGCGCCGCGCAAGTGCTGCCGCGGGACACGACGGCCTTCATGATCCGCTGCCTCGGTGAGGGCGACGGCAAGCCGGCCGACGAGCAACGATAGCCGGGCCCTGCGTTCCGGACGAGGCTTGAGGAGAATTCGATGCGTTTGAAACTCATCATCATCGCCGCCGTCGGCGTTTGCATCGCCGGGCCCGCCCCCGCACAGATGTACGATCCGAACTATCCAGTGTGCCTGGAAGTCTATGGCGGCAGGCTGACGCCCGAGTATATCGATTGCAGCTACACGTCGCTTCCGCAGTGCCAGGCGACGGCCTCGGGACGCTCCGCGACGTGTTCGGTCAATCCGTTCTACAAAGGTCCGAAAAAGCCGCCAAAGCAACGGGGGCAGCGACAACGCCAGTCCGCCAACTAGCGCGCTCAGGCTTGCCGCCTGCCGTCGCTCAAGACTGTATGGCCGTCGTGTCCCCAGTGCGGTTGACTAACTCCGGCAGTTGTGAGGAAACGGTCCGAGCAATAAGGAGAATCCGATGCGCCTGAAACTTTTCGCGATCGCTGCGTTCGCGGTCGCGCTGGCCCGACCTGCCGCCGGACAGGCCTATGATCCGAACTATCCGGTCTGTTTGCATCTCTATAACGGGCCGATGGCCGGAGACCACATCGATTGCAGCTACACCTCGATCCCGCAGTGTCAGGCGACCGCATCGGGTCTCTCTGCGATGTGCATCGTCAATCCCTTCTTCGCTCGTCCGCCACCACCGCCGGATCGTCCGGTGCGCCGCGGACGCCATCCCGTTCAGTGAGGCGGGCCCGCGAAACTCGTCCCGTCAAAATGGCACACGCAAGGCATTGTAGGTGAACAGCCAATCATAGCGCTCGCGCACCCGGTCCGGCTGCCATTCGCGCGAGACATAGGCGTCGGCGCCTTCGGCGTCGGCAAGCGCGGGATTATGGAAGCGCCTGGCATTCTCGGCCGACTTCACCACGATCGCGTTCGTCCGCGTCAGCCGTGCGGTCTGGTAGCGCTGCAGCGCTTCCTCGGGCGGGAAGCCTTCAAGACAGCGCGCCAGCACCATGCCGTCCTCGATCGCCATGTTGGCGCCCTGGGCCAGGAACGGCAGCGTCGGGTGCGCGGCGTCGCCGAGCAGGCAGGCGCGCCCGACGACGAAGCGATCGAGCGGGTCGCGGCCGAGCAGCGCCCATTTGTAGGGAATATCGAGGCTCGCGATAATGGTGTGGATCTGCGGATTCCATCCGGCAAAGGCTCCGCTGCAGGCCTCGCGCGTGCCGCGTTCGGTCCACGATTCGACCGACCAGCTCTCACCCTCGAAGATGCCGACGAAGTTCAACAGCTCGCCGCGGCGAACCGGATAGGTGATGACGTGGCCGCCCGGGCCGATCCAGTTGGTGCCGACGTCCCGTTGCAGGCTCGCCGGTAGCCGTTCCATCGGCACCAGGCCGCGCCAGGCGGCCACGCCCGAGAAGAACGGTTTGGTGTCGCCGCCGATCTGCCGGCGAATTTCGGAGTGCACGCCGTCGGCGCCGACCACGACGTCGCCGCGCCGACGCTCGCCATTGGCAAGGTGTAGCCAGATGCCGTCGTCGTCCTGGTCAAATCCGGTGCAGCGGCTGCCGAGATGCAGGCGCCCTGGCGCCCGAGCCGTGAATGCGTCGACCAGCACGCGGTGAAAGTCGCCGCGATGCACCATCCAGTAGGGCGCGCCATAGATCACGCGCGAGGAGGCGCCGAGGTCGAATAGTTTCCAGGTCCTCCCGGTGCTGAACAGCCTGATCTCCTTGCCCGAGGGCTCGCAGGCGATCGCCTGCATCTCTTGCTCAAGCCCGAGCGCGATCAGGACGCGTGTGCCGTTGGCGCTGAGCTGGACACCGGCGCCGAGCTCGCGCAGCTCGGACGCCTGCTCGAAGATCTCGACCTCGATGCCACGCTGCAGCAGCGACAATCCGGCGACAAGGCCGCCGATCCCGGCGCCGGCAATCAGGACCTTTGGCCTGCGGTGTGTACTCACGCGAACTCCGCTATCTGCGCGTGATCAGGAAGTCGTCGGTGAATTCGCCGCGCGACAGCTTGACCGGGATCTCGCCGACGCTGCCGATCTCGACGATCTCCGAGCCGGACTTGTTATCCTCAGGGGTTAACAGCTCGATGCGCTCGGCGATCCGCTCCGCCTGCCAATCGGTCAGTTTCCAGGCAAAGCGGCCGCCGAGATCGCGCATGCCGAATTCGTCGTCGGCAGGCGCCAGCACCAGCGCGTCGCGCGAGACGGCGCCGGGAATCCGCTCCGCGACGGCAATGGTCTGCGGGTCCTCGGCAAAGCGCCGCAGCAGCATTGCCAGGGCGGCGAGATCGGCAGATTCGCCGAGGAACAGGAACAGCGGATGAAAATCGCTCGGCATGTATTCAAATCGCAGCATGATCGTCGGTCCGTTGACTGGGACTACTCGCTGAGCACCTTGATGACGTCCTGGGCGTGGCACAGCTCCACCGTGCCAACGTCGGCGGGCCGGGCAGGGCACTCCAGATAGCGCACCTGCAGCCACTGGCCATCGTCCATGTTCTCCACCACTTCGGCGACGACGCCGGCCTCCAGTTTCAGCCGCGTCCCCACCTTGATCGCCATCACGTCAATCATCGCTACCCCTGCTACGCTTGGCCCACTCGGAATTGGCCTCGTTCAGAAGAACGTGGTGAGATTCTTGGCCAGCAGGATATTCTGTTCAAGCAATATCTCGCGCCGCGCGATCTTCCAGCCAGTGTCGGTCAGGCGTAGCGCGTCGTTGCGACGGCCGACGAAGATGTAGGTCTCGTACTCGACGCGGTTCTGATAGACGAGGAAGCGGCTGGTGACATCGAGCTCATGGGCTGCATCGATGTCGGGCCGCGCGCCCTTGATCTGCGCATTGCTGACCATATGCGTGATCCGCGACAGCGGCTCCTCAGCATAGTGCACCCCGGTCAGGATCTGCTCGACCCGTTTGGTCAATGTCCATTTGTCCTCGTCGAACCAGCTGATGCCTTCGCCGCGTTTGGTGTTCTCGCGCGCGGCCTGCTGGCCGAACTTCACGTTGCGGCGGATCGGCATGAAATAGCTGATGTCGTCGGTGAGTAGCTCGAGCCAGTCGCGGAAGCGCCGGTCGTCGAGCAGATCGGCCTCGTGGTAGTAGAAATCCTCGACATCGGCCTTCAGCCGGTAGTAGGCCGCCGATCGCTCGATCGCGGCGTTGCCGGCGTGTTGTTGTTGGTCCTGATCCTGAACGGTCGTCGTCATCGCTATCTCCTCATCAGGCATCGCAGGGGTTGTCAGAGCGCCGGCTTGGGCGGGATCGGTCCGCCCTGCTGGGCGAAGCAGCCGACATCGATCACGGTGCCGGACAGCGTTTCGGCTTCCGGCGACAGCAGGAAGGCGACCACATTGGCGATGTCGTCACCGGCGGCGACGCGGCCCGCGGCGGTGCCCGGCGCGCCCTTGCCGAAACGCGCCGCATCGCCGCCGACACGGCCGAGGCTCATGCCGCTGACGATGCCGCCACCACCGGGGATTACGGTGTTGACGCGAATGCGTTGGTGGAAGAAGTCGTAGGCCATCGCTGCGCTCAGCGCGACAACGCCGCCCTTGCTCGCGCTGTAGACCGCCATGTTCGGCTTGCCCCAGCCGGCGCCGGATCCGATGTTGACGATCGAGCCGCCGCCTTGCGCGATCATGTGCGGGATCGCGGCGCGGCTAGTCAGATACGGTCCTTTCAGATTGACGGCGATGATCCGGTCGAACAGCGCCTCGTCGGTGTCGAGCACTGTGCCGAGCGGGCCGATCGCGGCGTTGTTGACGACGCCGTCGATGCGCCCGAACCGCGCCATCGTGTGGGCGACCACCTTGGCGACATCGCCGGCCCGCGATACGTCGGCTTCCATCAGTTCGGCGGAGAGGCCTTCGCGATCAAGCTCGTCGCGCAGGGCCGGAATGGCGTTCTGCGCGGTACTCGAGACCTGCGCCGCCTCGAGACCGAAGGCGACCACCGCGTGGCCGCGCCGCGCGAGGCCGAGCGTGATCGCGCGGCCGATGCCGAAGGTGCCCCCGCTGACGAGGACGGTTTTTGCGGGCGCGCTCATTCTGCGGCCTGCCGGTTGCCGGCGGGTGATCCGAGCAGTTCGTGCCAGTCGCCGCCCTGCATGTAGGTGGTCCAGCGGCGATAGAAGCCGCGCGCGATCTGCTCGGTGACTTGCGTGGAGACATCGCCGCCGAGCGGATGATCGGTGACGTAGGCGCCCATCGACTGCTGATAGTTGAAGGGATAGCGCCGCGCCACCGTGCCGGTGCTCGCCGCGGTCGCATAGAGCCAGTTCTCCATGTCGTCCTGTTCGGTCATGCCGGCGGGGCCGGAGTAGCGCATGTAGTAGCGGCGCAGATATTCCTTGGCTTCGTTCGGCGCGTCCTTGTCGACCAGGAAGAAGCGCCAGCCTTCGGTCGAGGTCGGGCTGTGCGGATGCCACGCGCAAAGTCCGCGCGGCTGGCGGCCGTGATAGGAGGTGTTGGGGAAGATCGTGCCGACGAACGGCAGCAGCCGCGCCCCTTCGCCGAGCCGCCGCTTGCGTTCCTCGAAACAGTGCCGGAAGTATTTTTCGAGGATCGGGTTGTCGAGGAAGGACTCGATGTATTCATTGGCCTCCGGCTGGATCGCGCTGTGCACGCCATGGCCTTCCGGAAAGCTGATCCAGACGTGCTGCGCCTTCTCCAGCTCGTCGTCGCGGCGGCCCTTCTTGCCGGCGGCAGCGCTCGGGCCTATGCCGATCAGGTCAACCGAGCGATGACTCGGGTTGTGATAGGTGTCGCCGAGGAAATTCTCGGCGGCGAATTTCCAATTAGCGGGGAACACCCATTTGTGGACGCCGATCACCTCGGAGCCGCCCTCGCGGCCGTCGCGGCAGTCGAGCGCCTGGTCGAGATGGATCTTGGCATCGCCGAGATAGGTGATGAAGTCGGGCGCGTCCTTGTCCCAGGTCGCCCAGATCGAGCCCTTGTAGTTGCAGAGCTTCGCCACCGAGACCAGCGAGTTGGCGTCGCGGTCGAGCACCCCGTCGTACAGCGTCCGGTGCAGCGGAACGCCCTGCAGCTTGCCGTCGGTGGTGTAGGTCCAGCTATGATAGGGGCAGGTGAACAATGACGTGTTGCCCTGCTCGTAGCGGCACACCTTCATGCCGCGGTGCCGGCACGAATTGAGAAAGACGTGGATATCGCCCTTCTTGTCGCGGCAGAGGATGACGGATTCCTCGCCCATCCGCGAGGTGTAGAAGTCGCCGGGATTGGGCACCAGGCTTTCGTGGCCGACCAGCAGCCAGGCGCGGGTGAAGACCTTGTCGAGCTCCTGCCGATAGATATCGGCATCCACGAAGATCTCGCGGCTGATGAAGCCACCCTTGACGTCAACAAGCTGATCGAAATCGTTGCGAAGCGGCATCGGCTCCTCCTTGATCTTGCATGCGCGACCGCGCGTCGCGGCGATAATGGTGCGTCCTACTTGTCGAGCTTGCAGCCGCCCGTTCCCTCGGGGCGGAAGGCCTTGTCGCCGGGGATGGCCGCGATCTTCTGGTAGTAGTCCCAGGGATATTTGCTCTCATCCGGCTTCTTCACGCGGTAGAGCGAGAGGTCGTAGACGACGCGGCCGTCTTTGCGGATGTGCGCGGGGCGGCCGAAGAAATCGACCGGCAGCTTGCGCATCTCGCCGTTAACCACCTTCGCCTCGTCGCTGCCGGCGGCCTCGATCGCCTTCAGATAGTGGCGCACGGCGGCGTAGGTCGCGGCCTGCAATTTGGTCGGTTCACGCTTCTCGATCTCGATGAAGCGCTTGGCGAAGGCGCGGGTGCCGTCGTCATCATCCCAGTAGTATTGGGACGCGATGTACATGCCCTGCGCGTCGCGCAGGCCGATCGAATGGACGTCGGAGATGAAGGTCAGCATGCCGACGATGGTCTGCCCGCCCTGTTGCAGGCCGAATTCGTGGGTCTGCTTCACCGCGTTGACGGTGTCGGCGCCGGTGCCGGCCAGCGCCACCACCTTGGCGCCGGAGCTCTGCGCGGCCAGCAAAAAGGATGAGAAGTCGGTGGTGTTGAAGGGATAGCGCACCGCGCCGAGCACCTTGCCGCCCGTATCGGTCACCGCGCGCGAGGCGTCCTTCACCATCGCGGTGCCGAACGAGTAATCGACCGCGACGAAGAACCATTCCTTGCCGACGCGGCGGCTCAGCTCGCCGACCAGGCCGGCCGACAGTGCGTAGGTGTCGTCGGCCCAATGCGTGACGACGGGCGAGCATTTGTCGCCGGTCAAATCGGACGTCGCGGCGCCCGAGACCAGCGCGGTGCGGTTGCTCTGCGTTGCAAGGCCGGCGACGGCGAGTCCGACCGAGCTCACGGCGAGATCGGTCACCGCGTCGACATGCTCGACGTCGAACCATTGCCGCGCGATTCCGACCGCGACGTCCGGCTTGTTCTGGTGATCCGCCGAGATGATCTCGATCGGCTTGCCCAGCACCTTGTTGTGAAAATCCTCAGCGGCAAGCTTGGCGGCGGTCACCGAGCCCGGCCCGCCGAGATCGCGGCCGCTGCCGTAGTCACCCAGCACCGCAATCCGCACTACGCCGTCCGAGATGCCTGAGCCGTCGGGTGCGGCGTACGCCAGCGGCGCTGTGAGCATCAGCGTGGCGATCGCGGCGGCGGCCCATCTGCGCGAGGTGTTTGTCTCCAGCAATTCCAATCCTCCCGTCGATTTTTCGCATGTCCATCTAGTGGACATTATTCTCATAATTTGCGATACTATCCGCGCGGGCCGCTTGGTCAAGCGCGCTGGATGCAGCGCGCCCCTGCCGATTTTGCGGATGTGGACGGATGGCAAAGAAACCGAAGGCGGAGGTTCTGGACGCGGAGCAGGGGGCGTCAGGCGTGCGGGCCGTCGACCGCGCCATCGCGATCCTGCAATGCTTCACGCCGGATCAGCCGGCGATGAGCGTGATCGAGATCCAGAAGCGGGTCGGGCTGAGCCGGCCGACGCTCTATCGCCTGCTGCAGACGCTGGCGCAGCGCGACCTGATCCAGGCCGGAGGCGACCCGCAGCGTTTCCGGTTGTCGCACGGCGTGATGAAGCTGGCCCATGTCTGGCTGAAGGGTCTCGAGGTGGTCGCGATCGCGCGCCCGGTCGTCGAAGGCCTGCGCGAGGCGACCGGCGAGACCGCAGCGTTGTTCCGCGAGCAGGACGATCGCGGCATCTGCATCCTCGAATGCGAGAGCCGTCACGTGCTCTCGATCAGCCGCGGCGTCGGCCACAGTCTGAGCCTGATCCAGGGATCGACCGGCAAGGCGATGCTGGCCTTCATGGACCCGAAGCGGCAAGCCGCGCTTCTTGCCAGCATTGCAAAGAGCGCGGACCGTGCGCGGCTCGAGGACGCGCTGACCTTTGCGCGGCGCAACGGCTATGCGACCAGCCATGGCGAGATCTTCGCCGGCGCGGTTGCCGTCTCCGCGCCTTGTTTCGATCACCGCGGCGAGGTGGTCGGTTCGGTCGGCCTCTACGGACCGAGCGCGCGCATCGACGAGCGGAAGCTATTGGAATATTCAAAGCTGGTGCGCGAGGCCGGCCGGCAGATTTCGGTTCTGCTGGGCTATCAGGACGGCGCGCCCATCGCATAGGGCTTCAACACCGCATAGAGCATGTCGTGCGTCGGCGTCGGGACGCCGAGCTTGCGGCCGAACTCGACCACCTTGCCGTTCAGCCACGGCAGTTCGAGCCGGCTGCCACGCTCGAGATCGAGCGCCATCGAGGCCTTCATCGCCGGCGGCGCGTGTCCGATGAAGTCGAGCACTTTCGTCAGCGCATCCGGCGGCAGCCTGATGCCGTTGGCGTGCGCGATGGCGATGATCTCCTCGCAGGCCGATACGAAGAGCGGGCGCAAATCGGGATCGTCGCGCAGCTTGCCGATCGGCAGCCTGGTGACCGCGGTCATGCCGGCATTGGTGGCGAGGCCGACGAACTTCATCCAGAGCTCGGTGTTGATCTGCTCGCTCAAGGTCGCGTCGAAGCCGGCCTTCAGGCAGAGATCGAGCAGCGCCTTGCCGCGCGGCGTGATGCGGCCGTCGAGCTCACCGAAGATCATGCGCATGAAGGTGCCGACCTGGTTGATGACGCCAGGCTTGATGATCGAGGCCGAGATCTGTGCCACGCCGCCCATCACCGCGTTGCGTCCCAGAATCGGGACCAGCCTGTCGGGCGCGTCGATGCCGTTCTGCAGCGGGATCACCGCGGTGTCGGGGCCGACCATCGGCCTGATGTGTTGGCCGGCGCTCTCGACGTCCCACAGCTTGACGCAGAACAGCACGATATCGACCGGGCCGACGCTTGCCGGATCGTCGGTCGCCTGGGTCGGGACCAGATGGGTTTCGCCGCGGCCACCCTGAACCTTCAGCCCCTCGCTGCGCATGGCGGCCAAATGAGCGCCGCGCGCGATAAAGGTGACGTCGGCGCCGGCATGCGCGAGCGCCGCACCAAAGCCGCCCCCGACGCCTCCGGCGCCCACCACTGCGATCCGCATGATTGTCTCCTTGTTCGTCGCTTTGGGCTGCAGCCTCGACGATGTCGGCGCAATGCGCAACCCGGTTGCGCAATTGCGCAACCCCGGCCTGTCTGAAAATCGCGTGACCACAGCCTTGTTTGCTACGCCATCTTCCTGCGTTGAACTTGCCTGCCCGAACCGCTAAGCCATCTCGGAAAGTTCGGGAGGGATGCGTGGCGATGACGGAGCCGACGGCGGTCGCGCTTGACAGTGCGACGGTGGCGTTTCGGTTGGCGGATGGACGCGTCTATACCGCGGTCGAACGGGCCAATCTTTCGGTTGATCATGGCGAGTTCGTCGCCATTGTCGGTCCGACCGGATGCGGGAAGTCGACGCTGCTGAACGTCACGGCTGGGCTGCTCAAGCCCGCGGCCGGAACGGCAAGGATCTTCGACAAGCCGCTGAGCGGCCTCAACCGTGATGCCGGCTACCTGTTCCAGGCCGATGCGCTGTTCCCCTGGAAGACCGCGATCGACAATGTCGCGATCGGGCTCGAGATATCAGGCACGCCGCGCGCCGAGGCGCTCGCGCGCGCGCAGAAATGGCTGACCTCGGTCGGGCTCGGCGCCTTCGCCAATCGCTATCCGCACATGCTGTCGGGCGGCCAGCGCAAGCGTGTTGCGCTGGCGCAGGTCCTGATCCGCGATCCGAAGATCCTGCTGATGGACGAGCCGTTCGGTCCGCTGGACGCCCAGACCCGGCAGATCATGGGCAATCTGCTCTTGGAATTGTGGAGCGCCGACCGCAAGGCGGTGCTGTTCGTCACCCACGATCTCGAGGAGGCGATCGCGCTAGCCGATCGCGTCGTGATCATGTCGGCCGGTCCTTCCGCGCGCATCATCGGCGACTGGCGCATCACGCTGCCGCGGCCGCGCGACATCGCCGAGATCCGGATGGAGAAGGATTTCCATGCCCTGCACCGCGAGATCTGGGGCGTGCTGAAGGACGAGGTGATGAAGGGTTATGTCCAGTCGACGCAGGCGGGAGCTGCCTGATGTCGCGCGTCACACTGTTGTCCCTGCAGGTTCTGGTCGCCGTCGTCACGCTGGCGCTGTGGCAGGTCTTCTCCACCGTGTCGGTGTTCGGCAAGGTGCTGTTGCCGCCGTTCTTCTTCTCCAATCCGCTCGACGTCTTCAGCCAAATCGTGAAATGGTTCTCGACCGGGGTGATCTGGAAGCATCTCGCGATTACGCTGTGGGAATCCATCCTCGCCTTCGTGATCGGCTCGGCCGGCGGCATTCTGGTCGGCTTCTGGTTCGCGCGGCAGCCGCGCGTCGCCGCGGTGTTCGATCCCTATGTGAAGATGGTCAACGCGCTGCCGCGCGTGGTGCTGGCGCCGATCTTCGCGCTGTGGTTCGGGCTCGGCGTCTGGTCCAAGGTCGCGCTCGGCGTGACCTTGGTGTTCTTCATCGTGTTCTTCAACGTCTACCAGGGCGTCAAGGAAGTGCCGACCACGGTGCTCGACAATGGCCGCATGCTCGGCATGAACGAGCGGCAGCTGATGCGCCACGTCTACTGGCCGTCGGCGCTGTCCTGGATGTTCTCCTCGCTGCACACCTCGGTCGGCTTTGCCGTGGTCGGCGCGGTGGTCGGCGAATATCTCGGCTCCGCCGCCGGCCTCGGCTACCTGATCCAGCAGGCCGAGGGCGTCTTCGACGTCGCCGGCGTGTTCGCGGGCATGTTCGTGCTGTCCGCCTTCGTCATCCTGATCGACATGGGCGTGACGATGGTCGAGAATCGGCTGCTGGTGTGGCGGCCGACGCCGGTGACGCATGATTAGGGTACTGCCTCGATCAACCCGCGGATATTCTCCGTCACCTCCGGGTCAATCGGATTGTAGACGATCATGCTGAGGTCGGGCCGGCCATCGACCGCGAACGCCGAATATTCGAACTTGACCTGACCCAGGATCGGGTGCCGCAGCTGCTCTACGCCCTCGCCATGGGCTCGCACGTCATTGTCGCGCCACAGCGCCGCGAATTCCGGGCTGAGCCGGCACAACTCGTCGACGAAGGGTTGCACCTCGGCAGCTGCGCCGGCGCGCGCAGCGTCCACCCTGAAGGCGCCGACCACGAAGCGCGCCACGCTGGCCCAGTCATGTTGTGCCGCGCGGACGCGCGGATCGAGGAACATGAAGCGCAGCACGTTGCGCTCGCGCGCCGGCAGCGATCCGTAGTCCGTCAGCATGACGGTCGCGGCCCGGTTCCAGGCGACGATATCCCAGGTTGCGGTGCGTATCACGGCGGGGCGCGGCTCCAGCGCGTCGAGCACGCGCTGCAGCCGGGGGGTGACGCCTTCGCTCTTCTGGTAGCGCACCTCGGGCGTGCGGCCGAGGCCGAGCAGGAACAGATGCTCGCGCTCGACATCGGTCAGCATCAGCGCACGCGCGATGCGGTCGAGCACATCGGCCGAGGGCGCGCCGCCGCGGCCCTGTTCGAGCCAGGTGTACCAGGTCGCGCTGATGTTGGCGCGCTGCGCCACCTCTTCGCGGCGCAGGCCCGGCGTGCGCCGCCGCTCCGGCGGAAAGCCGAACACGGCCGGATCGAGCTTGCTGCGGCGGTCCTTCAGGTAGGCGCCGAGCAGGTTCTCTTGCGCGAGCGGTTCGCTCATCCTGTTAGCTATTATACCATGATAAGGTCACTACTTTAACAGGATAGCGCGCGGGGCCAGATTTGTCTCCAACGAAACCTGGAGACTTCCTCATGCGTGTGTTCGTCACTGGTGCCACCGGATTCATCGGCACGCCCGTCGTCAAGGACCTGATCGCCGCCGGACATCAGGTTCTTGGTGTGGCCCGTTCGGACGAGGGGGCGAACGCGATCTCTGCCATTGGCGCGGAGGTTCTTCGCGGCTCGCTCGAGGACCTTGATAGCTTACGCAAGGGGGCGAGCGCTTCGGATGCTGTCATTCACCTGGGCTTCGTTCACGACTGGTCTAATTTCGCGAAGAGTTGCGAGATCGACCGCCGCGCCATCGAAGCGCTGGGTTCTGTTCTGGCCGGATCGGACAGGCCGCTGATCGTGACCGGGGGCTTGGCGGGATTGGCCGCGCCCGGCCAGATCGCGACTGAGGACCAAACGATATCGCCGGATTTCTCATTTCCCCGTGTGTCGGAACAGACGGCCCTGTCGCTAAAGGGCGTCCGCGCGTCGGCCATGCGTCTTCCCCAGGTCCACGATCCCGTCAGGCAGGGTCTCATCACCCCCTTGATCGCGGTGTACCGCGAAAAGGGCGCGTGCGCCTATCTCGGCGATGGGCAAAATCGCTGGCCGGCGGCGCATGTTCTCGACGTGGCGCGTCTCTACCGGCTGGCCATCGAAAAGGCTGAGCCGAACGCAAGGTATCACGCCGTCGCGGAAGAGGGGGTCTCGATGCGCGATATTGCCGAAACGATCGGACGGCGGCTGAAGCTGCCGGTCAAATCCATCGCCCCGCAAGAGGCGCAGGCCTTCTTTGGCTGGCTCGGCACGTTCGCGGCATACGACATGGCGGCTTCCAGCGAGCAGACGCGCGGGAAGCTTGGATGGCAGCCGACCGGGCCGGGGTTGATTGCCGATCTCGAACAGCTGATCGATTCCGCGCAGTAAGAAGCAGGGCAGTAGGATGCGTAGGGTGGGATAGCCGAAGGCGTAAGCCACCCTACGCACCTACGCTGCGGCTCAGAGCGGGAAGCACCGCATGTAGGCGGCGAACAATGCTTCGTCGCTGTAGCTCACCAGCTTCGCGGCAATCGCGTCGGCCAGTTCGAGGTCGCGGTTCTGCACGCGCAGCCAGGCCTGGGTATCGGCGGTGATGGTCAGAGCCGCCTCTCCGACATGCCGTCCCGGCACGACCTGGAGATCCTTGCCCTTGATCGCAACGGTCATGTCCAGCGCGCTCGTGCCGGTGAAGCGCAGATGCGTCACGAAATCCAGACCTCGGGCCCTGCCGCGCTGGAATCCGAGCGAGAGCGAAAAGATATAGGCCTGCAGGCTGCCGGTATGGCGGCCAGACGTGACATGCTGAAGTTTTTTGTGCGGAAAGCGCCGCGTCACCGTGTCCTCGGCGTCGGTATCCGGGATCACGTAGACGAACTCGTCCTTGTCGATCAGCGGCTGCACCACATCGGAGAAGTGGGCGTCGCGATCGTGGAGGAAGGGGCCGATCACGTCTTCGCCGGCCGGGCAAGCCGAAATGCAATAGGCCGCCTTGTAGCCAGGCTTGAACGACAGCGATTGCCAGATGTTTAGCGTCTCGGTGCGGGGAACGCGGGCGCGATAATCCCTTGCGTCCTTTGCATCCGCGACCTTCTCCACCCACTGCGAGAAGTTGCCGAGAAAGTCGTGATAGTTGTGGGTGTGGCAGGACAGGAAATCGAAGCCGCCGTCCGGCTTGATGGCGCCGACCGGGCAGGCCGCGACGCACAGTTTGCACTCCAGGCAGGGATTGTAGTCGATCGGGTGGTCATGCGCGTCGACCTCGCATCCGAGCAGGATGGTGCCGAGCAGGACGAAGCTGCCGAATTTCGGGTGGATGACGCTGCGATGGATTCCCATGCGGCCGAGACCGGCTTCCACCGCTATCGGCTTGTGCTGGACCATCATGATCCTGGGCAGGTCCATCTCCATCGGGAACGCGGCAACCGAGTTGCAGGCCGGGATGCCGTGCTCGTCGAGCGCGCGAACGATGGCACGCGCGGTTTCGTTGACGTGATCGTAGGTGCTGTGGAATTCCTCGTTGGCGACCGAGCGCGAGGGCGAGCGCACCGGCTCGCGGTTCATGTGGCAGACGATCGCGAGCAGGGAGCGCGTCCGGCCATAGACCTTGCGAATGAAGTCCCGCTGCGGCGCGATGGCGGCCCGTTCGAACTCGATGATGCCGACATCATCGGCTCCGCATCTGCGCGCGATGTCCTTGATCAGTTCCGATGAAACCGGGACGTCGCGGACCGGTTCGCTGCTGCGAGCGCGCACAGCCCTGACCGTGGGGTGATCGTCCAGGCTCATGGGTCTAGCTTTCTATTAAATGACGATCGTCATACTATGGAGCGAACGAACTTGGGGCAAGTGAATTATCTGTCAAGTGTCATGTCATGGAACCGGCGCCGGCGCGCGCGCGACTTTCGTCATTGCGAGGAACGAAGCGACGAAGCAATCCATGGGTCCGCCTATCCGGAGAGATGGATTGCCTTCGCTTCGCTCGCAATGACGTTGAGGATGGCCGTAATCAATCCAGCAGCTTGGTATCATCCGGCGCCTGCGGCGGCGTCTTGATCGCGATGGCCTTGATGGCGCGGCCGTTCGGCTTGGTGCCGCCATGCGGCGTGCCCTTCGGGATCACGATCAGGTCGCCCGGCTTCACCGTCACTTCCTTGTCGCCGAGCCAGACTGTGCCGGTGCCTTCGAGGACGAACTGCATCTCGTTGGTGTTGGGATGCATGTGCTTCGGCACATTGCCGTCCTGGATAGAGACGGTGGCGCCGTCGGCGGAGACGAACATCTTGGAACGGAAGCCGACCTTGTTGGCGTCGCCGAGCTTGTCGCCCTCCATCTCGCCGGTGTGGATGACCCGCGCCGTGATGTTTTCGGCGGCGAGCGCCGGCCGCAGCAAATGGGTGATGCCACAGCTCGCGGCAAAGGCGGTAGCGATCGACAGCGCGGTTGCAATACGATTCATGAAGACCTCCCTTGATGTTTCCCTTGAAGTATTCTTGGTACTTATGGTTTTGGCGCTTCTTCTGCGTTTTCTTGTATCCGCGATGCTATGCCGCCCCCCCCCCCCCGCAGGCTTGACCAGCTGTCGGAAAGTCGCCTTCTCAAGGCCTGCCGGCTCCTCTATCTTGCCGGCCAGTCGAACGGAGGACGTCATGAACAAACTGCTTGGCAAGCTTGCCGGAATGCTGCTGGCGCTGACCCTGTCCACGGGCCTTGCCGCGGCGCAAAGCAAGATCACCATCGCGGTCGGGGGCGGCGCTTGCCTGTGCTATCTGCCCACCGTGCTGGCCAAGCAACTCGGCGAATACGACAAGGCCGGGCTCGCGGTCGAACTGGTCGACCTCAAGGGCGGCTCGGATGCGCTCAAGGCCGTGCTCGGCGGCAGCGCCGACGTCGTCTCCGGCTATTTCGACCACTGCGTCAATCTTGCGGCCAAGAAGCAGGAGCTGCAGGCCTTCGTGGTCTATGACCGCTATCCCGGCCTCGTGCTGGTGGTGTCGCCGAAGCACACCGGCGAGATCAACTCGATCAAGGATCTCGCCGGCAAGAAGGTCGGCGTCAGCGCGCCGGGCTCCTCGACCGATTTCTTCCTGAAATATCTCTTGAAGAAGAACGGCCTCGATCCTACGGGCACCGCCGTAATCGGCGTCGGCCTCGGCGCCACTGCGGTGGCCGCGATGGAGCAGGGCCAGATCGACGCCGCCGTGATGCTCGATCCTGCCGTCACCGTGCTGCAGGGCAGCTACAAGGACCTCAAGATCCTCAGCGACACCCGCACCCAGCACGACACGCTTGCGGTGTTCGGCGGCGAATATCCCGGCGGCGCGCTGTATTCGACCGCGGCCTGGGTCAACGGCCACGAGAAGGAGGTGCAGGCGCTGACCAATGCGATCATGGCGACGCTGGCCTGGATCCATTCGCACAGCGCCGAAGACATCATGGCCAAGATGCCCGACGAGCTCGTCGGCAAGGACAAGGCGCAGTATCTCGCGGCCCTGAAGAACACGATCCCGATGTATTCCGAGACCGGCAAGATGGACCCCAAGGGCGCAGAGGCGGTGCTCGCGGTGTTCAGCGAAGGGTCACCCGATGTCGCGAAGGCCGGCATCGACGTCACCAAGACCTACACCAACAAGTTCGTCGACCAGGTCAAGAAGACGACCGGAAACGCGAAGTAAACACGTTCGGATATGCAGTCTCCGCTCATTTGTCGTGTCGCCGCGCTCGACCTTGCCTTGCAGCGGCGTCCCTGGCCGTTTGCGGACGAGCGGCGCGTCGAGATCGACGCGCATTTCGCCGAGCAGCAGCGGCTGAACCCGAACCTGTGGAACGGCCGTGTGCTGCTCGGGCGCGATCCGGTCTTCGCCGGCGAGCGGCTCAGCGCGAGCTATTTCGAGACCGATTTCGCGAGCTTCCTCGCCTGGCGCGACTGGGGCTTTCCGGACAGCGAGGTGTTCAACGGTTTCGGCATGGGGGCGCTGCTCGCCAGCGACGGCGCCTTCGTGTGCGGGGTGATGGGCGAGCAGACCGCGAATGCCGGCCGCATCTATTTCCCGTCAGGGACGCCCGATCTCGACGATATCAGGGGCGACACGGTCGATATCGCCGGAAGCGTGATGCGCGAACTCGAGGAGGAGACGGGATTGTTGCCATCGGATTGCCGCGGCGACGCCGATTGGCACTGCATCTACACCGGGCCTGCGCTTGCGATGATGCGGATCCTGCGCGTCGATATGCCCGGTGACGCGCTGCGGGCGCGGATCGAGGCCAATCTCGCGCGCCAGGCAAATCCCGAGCTTGCGGGCATCCATCTGGTGCGCAGCCGCGCCGATCTCACTCCCGCAATGCCGCGCTTCGTCACCGCATTCATCGAGACGCAGCTGCCGGCCTAGGCGAAGGAATGCGCAATGACCGAGCAAGGCACCGCTGCCGCTGCGTCGACACCGGCAATCGCCGATGGCCCCAACACGATCAAGGTCATCATTTCGGGTGGTTTCGCTACGGTCTACCGCGACGTGCTGCCTGAATTCGAGCGAAGCACGGGCATCGGGGTGGAGACCGGATCGGGCGCGTCGGAGGGCACCGGTCCGAAGACGATCAGGCAGCAGCTTGCGAACGGCACCAAAGCGGATGTGGTGATCCTTTCGCGCGAGGGGCTTCGAAGTCTGACCGAAGACGGCCGAATTCGTGCGGGATCGGAAGCCGGACTGGCGACGGCACCTTTGGCCGCGGCGGTTCGAGCAGGCTCTCGCAAGCCGGACATCGGCAATGATGTCGCGCTCACGAAAGCCTTGATCGATGCCGGCCAGGTGGTGGCGCCGAGCAGCACGAGCGGGCAGTACGTCCGCGACAAGGTTTTCCCCAGGCTGAACTTGCCGGACACGGTCAGGCTCACCCTCGAGGCGCGCGGAACCGAAGCGGCCGAAGCGCTGAGAGCAGGCAAGGCAAATCTCTCGATCGGCCCGACCAGCGAACTGGTTCAGGAGGGTGGCATCGAAGTTGTCGGTTTGTTGCCGCCAGATTTCCAGCTGGTCCAGACCTTCACGGCCGCGATCGTCAGCGACGCGCAAGCGCCGGAAGCCGCCAAGCGCCTGATCGATTTTCTTGTCTCGGACAGCGATATCTTGCTCGCGGCCATCAAACGGGCCGGCATGGAACGGCCCCGCGGATAAATTGCCGCTGCCACGCGCGCGCCCGAGCACCGTGCGTCGGCACCGTTCCGCCGAAACTTTGCGCAAGCCTGCGCGGTGCGGACGCAGCCATCGCGCTTGACATCATCGGCCGCTCCCCCTGTGATAGGGCGGCACGACAACAAAAAATGCAGTGCACAATCTCTGGGGAGGGATTCATGCCGGTCAGGAGGGCTGCCCGCTGGCTTGCGGGTCTATCTGTCGCGCTTGCGGCGCTTGGTATGGCCAATGCAGCGCATGCGCAGGACAAGAAGATCAAGATCGGCGTGATCTTCGATTTGACCGGCCCGCTGGCCGGCGGCGGCTCCGAGCTGCAATACACCGGCGTCAAGATCATGCTCGACCATTACGCCAAGACCGGCGTCGAGGGTTACAAGGTCGAGGCCGTCTATGCCGACGCGCAGAGCAAGCCCGACATCGCGATCAACGAGGCCGTCCGGCTGCTCGAGCAGGAAAAGGTCGACATGGTGATGGGCTTCTTCTCCTCGGCGCAATGCGTGCCGGTGTCGGCGCGGGTCGAGCAGATGAAGAAGTTCATGTGGATCACGACCTGCATTTCCTCCGGCGTGTTCGACGGCAAGAACTACAAATACGTGTTCCGTCCGCAGGCCGCCGGCAACCAGTACGGCATGATGACGACCGACTTCATCGCGCAATACTCCATGTCCAAGTTCGGCAAGGAGCCGAAGGATCTCCGCGTCGCCATCATCCATGAGGACGGCGCCTATGGCGTCGACGTCTCCAAGGGCAATGAGGCCGGCGCCAAGAAAGCCGGCTTCAACATCGTGCTCAAGGAGGGTTATTCGGCGACCGCGCCCGATCTGTCGGCGCTGGTGACCAAGCTGAAGCGCGCCAAGCCCGACGTGATCTTCCACACCGGCTACAATCCGGACATTACCCTGCTGTTCCGCCAGGCCCGCGAGCAGGGATTGAAGTTCGGCGCCATTGTCGGCCATGGCGCGGGCTACGGCGTCTACGAAAAGCTGAAGGAAGGGCTCGGCACCGACGCCAACTATCTCTTTAACACCGACCCGATCTCGATCTGGCTTGCCAACCAGAAGAACATGGATCCCAAGCTGCCGCCGGTCATCAAGATGGTCGGCGAGGAGTTTGACCGGCTGAAGCCCGGCGTGCCGATCCGATCCGCCCATGTCGGCATCGGCGCGGCCAACGCCTATGTCTTCCTCGACGACGTCTTGCCGCGCGCGATCAAGAAGTATGGCGGCGTCGATCCGGATGCGCTGCGCAAGGCCGCGCTCGACACCGACATACCCGAGGGCGGCACCATGCTCGGCTACGGCGTGAAGTTCTACGGCGAGGGAGAGCAGTATGCCGGGCAGAACGCGCGCTCGTTCCCGGTGGTGCTGCAATATATCGACGACAAATCCTATGTGGTGTGGCCGAAGAGCCAGATGCAGCGCGAGACCGAGCTGCCGCTGCCGGCCGGCACCACCTACAGCTACAAATAGCTCGCTCGCGAAGGGAACTGCCGTGCTCGCCGTCGAAGGCCTGGTCAAGCGGTTTGGCGGCTTTCGTGCCGTCAACAACGTGTCGTTCCGCGTCGAGCAGGGCGAGATCCTCGGCCTGATCGGCCCGAACGGCTCCGGCAAGAGCACGATCTTCAACATGCTGTCGGGCACCTTGCCGCCGACCTCCGGCTCGATCCTGTTCGACGGCCACGAGATCGCGGGGCTCGCCCCGCACCGGATCATCAACCGTGGCATCGGCCGAACCTTCCAGATCCCGCGGCCGTTCCGTCGCCTCAGCATCTTCGAGAACGTCGTGCTCGCCGGCTTCTACGGCCAGGGCCGCCACAGCCGCGGCAAGGCCGAGGAGGCGGCCGAGCGGGCGCTCGCGATGGTCGGGCTGCCGACCGATCGTCACGCCAGCGTCGAGGGCCTGGGCGCCGCCGGGTTGAAGAAGCTCGAGCTCGCCAAGGCGCTCGCCACCGGCCCGAAGCTGTTGCTCGCGGATGAGAGCCTTGGCGGCCTTGACGAGGCCGAGATGGACCAGGCCGCCGGCATGCTGCGCCGGATCCGCGACGAGCTCGGCATCACCATCATCTGGGTCGAGCACATCATGGGCGTATTGATGCGCGTGGTCGATCGCGTGATGGTGCTCGATCACGGCGAGAAGATCGCCGAGGGCCTGCCGGCCGATGTCGCCGGCGACGCAAGAGTGATCGAGGTCTATCTCGGCACCGATGCGGATGCGAGCCTCGCAGCCGCGGCCGCAGCCCAGGCGCGGCGCCGGATCGGGGCGTGAGCGCATGCTGGAATTGAAATCGATCGACGCGGGCTATGGCAGCTTCCAGGCGCTGTTCGACGTCAGTCTCGACGTCAAGGCGGGCGAAGCGGTCGGCGTGATCGGCCCGAACGGCGCCGGCAAGACCACCCTGATGCGGGTGATCTCAGGGTTGATCCGCCCGATCAGGGGCACGATCGCGATGGAAGGCGTGAACGTCATCGCGACACCTCCGCATCGCATCGTCAGCCTCGGGATCGCGCATGTGCCGGAAAATCGCCGGTTGTTTCCCCGGCTCACCGTCGCCGACAACCTGAAGATGGGCGCCTACATGCCCGGTGCCCGCGCGCATTACGCCGAGCGGCTGGAGTTCGTGTTCGAGCTGTTTCCGCGCATGAAGGAGCGCCAGCACCAGATGGCCGGCACGATGTCGGGCGGCGAGCAGCAGATGTGCGCGATCGGCCGTGCGCTGATGTCGAACCCGAAACTGCTGCTGCTCGACGAGCCGTCGGCCGGCCTCGCGCCGGTCGTGGTGCAGCAGGTGTTCGAGCTCGTCAAGCGCATCCGCTCAAGCGGGCTGACGGTCCTGATCGTCGAGCAGAACGTGCAGCAGGTGCTGCGCGTGGTCGACCGCGCCTATCTGCTGGAAGCCGGCAGCATCCGCGCCGCCGGGTCAGCGGCGGAGCTCGCGGCGAGCGACACCATCAAGCAGGCGTATCTCGGGTGTGTGAGGGGGTAATGATCGTGAATCGAGCAAGCGCACTCACATATTTCCCCGCCATCCCCGGACGAACGCGTTTGCGTTCGCTCGGGAGGTGCGCGCTCTTGCGCGCCTCGAAGGATGAATCGGCCACAGACGGGCCGTGCATCCTTCGAGGCTCGCTCCGCTCGCACCTCAGGATGACGGTTGCGCTAGTTCGAGTTCGGCCAGATGACGACGCCTCGGTCTAAGGCAGAGCCACCATGCAATCCTTCCTCGACGTCTTCGACATCTACCTGCTGGAGGCCGTCATCAACGGCATCCTGCTCGGCGGCGTGCTGGCGCTGCTTGCGCTCGGGCTCAACCTGATCTTCGGCGTCATCGACGTCACCTGGATCTGCTACGCCGAACTCGTCATGATCGGCATGTACGGCATGTACTATCTCGTGCAGTATTACGGCCTGCCATACTGGGCCGCCGCGCCGCTGGTGATCCTGCTGGTGGCGCTGCTCGGCGCCGCGCTGCATTTCTTCGTGATCGCCCCGCTCCTGACCGCGCCGCCGATCAACCAGCTGCTCGCCACCGGCGGCGTGCTGTTCATCCTGCAGAGCTTTGCCACCGTCGCCTTCGGCATCGACTTCCGCAATCTCGGCATCCGCCTGCCGGTGCTCGCGCTCGGCGAGATGAATTTCAGCTACGCGCGATTGCTGTCGTTCGCTGCCGCGCTGCTCGGCATGATCGGCGTCTATCTGTTCCTGACCCGCACCTTCACCGGCACCGCGATCCGCGCCATCGCGCAGGACCGCCAGATCATGCCGCTGATGGGCGTCGATCCCAAGCGCATCTATCTCGTCACCTCGGCGATCGGCGGCGGGCTCGCCGGCCTCGCCGCCTGCCTCCTGGTGTTGCAATATGACGTGCATCCGTTCGTCGGCCTGTCATTCGGGCCGATCACCTTCCTGATCTGCGTGCTCGGCGGGCTCGGCAATTTCATCGGCGGCTTCATCGCCGCCTTCGTGTTCGCCGAGATCATCTCGCTCGGCGGCCTGTTCTCCGATCTCGAATGGGGTTACGTGCTGGCCTTTGCCTTCTTCATCGTCATGATGTTCATCCGGCCCGCGGGCCTCCTGGCGAGGCGCTCGTGAACAGGCAAGCCGCCGGCTGGATCATCGCGCTGATCGCGCTCGTCGCGGTGCCCTTTGTGCATCGCGATCCCTATCATCTGCACGTGCTGGTGCTGATCCTGATCTGGTCGTTCGCCTACACCTCGTGGTCGATCATGGGGCGCTTCGGCCTGGTCTCGCTCGGCCATGGCGGCTTCATGGGCATCGGTGCCTATGTCACCGCGCTGCTGTGGAACCATCTCGGCGTGTCGCCCTGGATCGGCATTCCCCTCAGCATGGCAACCGCCGGCGTGCTCGCGCTCGTCGTCGCCTATCCCTGCTTCCGCTTCCGCATCACCGGGCATTATTTCGTGCTGGTGACGCTGGCGCTGTCGGGCATCGTGCTGCAGGTCATCACCGCGACCCGCGACTATACCGGCGGCTCGCTCGGCTACACCCCGCGGCGCGCCCCGAGCGGCAAGGGGCTGCTCGCGCTGCAATTCGACGAGAAGACCACCTGGTATCTGATCGCGCTCGCGGTCTGGATCACAGGCCTCGTGATCTGGCGCGCGATCGATCGCAGCATGATCCGCCATGCCATGGAGGCGATCTCGGAAGACGAGGATGCCGCCGCCGCCGCGGGCGTCAACGTCACCGCCGAGAAGCTCAAGATCACCCTGATCAGCGCGCTGATGACCGCGCTGTCGGGCGCGCTCTACTGCCAGTACCAGATGTTCATCTCGCCCGACACGGTGAGCGGCATCGCGGTCTCCCTGCAGATGGTGTTCGCGGCGATCGTGGGCGGCGTCTATGTCGCGCTGGGACCGACGGTCGGCGCCGTCATCACCATCGTGCTGGCCGAGGTGTTGCGCATCTCTTTCGGCACCAAGGCGGTCGGCTGGGACAATCTGGTCTATGGCGTACTGCTGGTGTTGTTCATCATCTTCCTGCCCAAGGGCATTCTTGGTAGCGTGATCGACCGGATCAAATCGCCGCGCAAGCCGTCGAGAAGCCATGAGCAACAAACCGTCCCCATCGCTCGCCGATGAACTGAAGCCCTTCGTCGCGCCGTTCCGCTTCGACGGGTCGGGCGAATTTCACCTCAAATCGTATCCGACCGCCGAGAAGGGCGGCATCGACAAGGACGCCGGCGGCAAGATCATCGAGGCCAACCGCAAGCGGCTCAACGACTTCCAGGAGAAGCTCTACGCCCAGGACCGCTGGTCGCTGCTGCTGATCTTCCAGGGCATGGATGCCGCCGGCAAGGATTCCGCGATCAAGAGCGTGTTCGAGGGCGTCAATCCGCAGGGCTGCGAGGTTTCCTCCTTCAAGCAGCCTTCGACCAGGGAGCTCGACCACGACTTCATGTGGCGCGCCATGATCGCGCTGCCGGAGCGCGGCCGCATCGGCATCTTCAACCGCTCCTATTACGAGGAGTGCCTGGTCGTGCGGGTGCATCCGGAAGTGCTCGACAAGCAGAAGATCCCGAAGAAGCTGGTGACCAAGAACATCTGGCGCGAACGCTTCGAGGACATTGCGTCGATCGAGCGCTATCTGTCGCGCAACGGCACCGTGATCCTGAAATTCTTCCTCAACGTCTCCAAGGAGGAGCAGCGCCAGCGTTTCCTCGACCGGCTCGAGGAGCCGGCCAAGAACTGGAAGTTCTCGATGGCCGACGTCGCCGAGCGCAAGCTGTGGGCCAAATATCAGGCCGCTTATCAGGACATGATCCATCACACCGCAACCAAAGAGGCGCCCTGGCACATCGTGCCGGCCGACCACAAATGGTTCGCCCGCGTCGTGATCGGCTCGACCATCGTCAACGCCCTCGACGGGCTCGACCTGAAATTCCCCGAAGTCGACAAGGCCGACTTGAGCGAATTCAAGCGCGTCCGCGCGGCGCTGGAGGCGGAAGGCAAGGGCGGGGCGGGCGAGAAGACGTCTGCAAAGAAGTAGGCGCCGCGTCCCATGTTTGTCGCATGCGGATATTCCCAGCGCGTACCGGCCGCTCGCAAGGCAATCTTAATGAATTGACGCAACATGGGGGTATGGCAACCACAGATTTAGCGACAGGCAGTCACAACCCGAACGATGACGCACTGAGGGGCGTGCTATGGGCGCCTGTCCTGCTGTTCCTGGCTGGTTGCTTTGCTGCCTTCCATTGGTCCGGATTCCGGCACGTCGATGTCAATTGGGCCGGCTATGGCGGGATGGCAGCGATCTTGCTCAGCGCCTACCTCGTGACAAAGGGACTGCGAATCCAATTCGTCCAATTGTTCATAAACTGCTGGTCGCAGAATCTGGTGGTTGCGATCGCCGCGACGATGTTGACCTATGCCGCCGCGACAGTCGGCCGTCCCCTGATCGACGACCAATTGCTGCGTGCTGATCAGCTGATCGGATATGATTGGAGAGCTTATGCGGGGTTCTTCGCGGGCTCGGACACGATGGTCCGCTTCGTGAGCGAATTCTATAACTCGATTTTTTATCTGCCCAACGTTGTGATCCTGGCGCTGGCCATCAAGAAGGATGTCAAGACGCTTGAGAAATTCATCCTGGCGGCGATCATATCACTGCTGCTGACGATTGGGATTTTTGCCCTGGTTCCGGCCACCACGGCGTGGACCCATCTGCATCTCAGCGATACCGAGATATCCTCGTTCCGGAATTTGCCGCTGTCGTCCGACGGCTGGATCGATGAGCTGATCCGGATTCGCGAAGGAAGCCTCAGAAGCCTGCGCAATTTCCAGGGCAAGGGACTGATCGCGTTTCCTAGCTTCCATTGCGCGGCAGCCCTGATCCTGATCTGGGCAAGCTGGAACATCCGCTGGCTGCGCATCCCGATGACGCTCGTCAATCTGGGCATGATCCTGGCAACGCCGATCGTCGGCGGTCACTACGTCGCGGACCTGATCGGCGGTCTGGTGATCACGATCGTGTCCGTGATCCTCGCTGGTTGGCTTCACACCTGGATGCTGCGGCACGTGGCTGTGGTCCGGCGAGGAGCATGGGCGATGATACCCGCGGTGCAACGAGCTGAGCCCCGGGCGGAAGTCAGGTGAGGGCGATCGCGCCCCAGCCATGCGATGACGATAGGTCAATCCACCTGACCATCTTTACCCATTGCGGCAGCTTGCCATAATCGTCTAGAACGACGGCGCACAGCGCGTTCCGGCAACCAACCGTCAATGGTTTTGGCCGAGGATTTTGGCGCTCAACAGGGTCTGGCAATGCTGATTCGCGGCCAAATTGATGGGATTTCAGGGGAGGTGGCCCAGGCTACCGCCGCGATCCCTGCCGCAGCGCCCACCCTGCTTATTGGCGGCCTTCTTCTTACCTGCCCCTGAGGGCCGGCTGGGCGTTTGCGCCTGGGCACTCAGGGGTTTGTACGAGATCACCGAACCCTGATATCGCCCAAGTAATTGCTCAAGGAGCAACATGACGGGCGCAAAGCTTAAAGGAATTTCTGACATGGCCACCGCGAACAAGTCCGAGAAGGACCGCGTCATCATTTTCGACACCACCTTGCGCGACGGCGAGCAGTGCCCCGGCGCCACCATGACCTTCGAGGAGAAGCTCGAGGTCGCCGAACTCCTGGACGACATGGGCGTCGACGTCATCGAGGCCGGCTTCCCGATCACCTCGGAAGGCGATTTCCAGGCGGTCAGCGAGATCGCCCGCCGCTCCAAGAACTCGGTCATCGCGGGCCTGTCCCGTGCCCATCCGGCCGACATTGACCGCTGCGCCGAAGCCGTGAAGTTCGCCCGCCGCGGCCGCGTCCACACCGTGATCGCGACCTCGCCGCTGCATATGCGGGTGAAGTTGAACAAGACCCCCGAGGAGGTCATCGAGACCTCGGTCGCGATGGTCGCGCGCGCCCGCAACCAGATCGACGACGTCGAATGGTCGGCCGAGGACGGCACCCGCAGCGAGATGGACTATCTGTGCCGGATCGTCGAAGCGGTGATCAAGGCCGGCGCCACCACGGTGAATATCCCCGACACCGTCGGCTACACGGTGCCGGAGGAATACACCCACTTCATGCGCACGCTGATCGAGCGCGTGCCGAACTCCGACAAGGCGATCTTCTCGGTGCATTGCCACAACGACCTCGGCATGGCGGTCGCGAACTCGCTGGCCGGCGTCGTCGGTGGCGCGCGGCAGGTCGAGTGCACCGTCAACGGCATCGGCGAGCGCGCCGGCAATGCCGCGCTGGAAGAGATCGTGATGGCGATCAATGTGCGGAACGACAAGTTTCCGTTCTGGAACAAGATCGACACCACGCAGCTCACCCGCGCCTCGAAGGTGGTGTCCGCGGCCACTTCGTTCCCGGTGCAGTACAACAAGGCGATCGTCGGCCGTAATGCGTTCGCGCATGAGAGCGGCATCCATCAGGACGGCGTGCTGAAGGACGCCTCGACCTACGAGATCATGCGGCCCGAGATGGTCGGCCTGAAGCAGTCCTCGCTGGTGCTCGGCAAGCATTCCGGCCGTCACGCCTTCATCCACAAGCTGGAGGAGATGGGCTACAAGCTCGGCGCCAACCAGCTGGAGGATGCCTTTACGCGGATGAAGGCGCTGGCCGACCGCAAGAAGGACATCTACGACGAGGACATCGAGGCGCTGGTCGACCAGGAGATGGCGGCCGCCCACGACCGCATCAAGCTGACCTCGCTGACCGTGATCGCCGGCACCCATGGCCCGCAGCGCGCGACCATGAAGCTCGACGTCGACGGCCAGATCAAGATCGAGGAGGCCGAGGGCAACGGCCCGGTCGATGCCGTCTTCAACTGCATCAAGCGCCTGGTGCCGCACGAGGCCAAGCTGGAGCTCTATCAGGTGCACGCGGTGACCGAAGGCACCGACGCGCAGGCCGAGGTCTCGGTGCGTCTGGCCCATGAAGGTCGCTCGATGACGGCCCGCGCCGCCGATCCGGACACGCTGGTCGCCTCCGCAAAGGCCTATCTCGGCGCGCTGAACAAGATCGTGATGAAGCGCCAGCGCGACGTCCCGGCCAAGGCTGCGGGCTGACGAGCGCGGTCGACCGACAGGTTGAAAAGCGGCGCCCTGGCGCCGCGTTTTTCGTTTGGGCGTGCAGATCTAGAGCGAGAGTCCTCCGTCAGTGCGAGCGTAGCGAAGCAATCCATTTCTCCGATTCCTGATAGATGGATTGCTTCGTCGCTTCGCGCCTCGCAATGACGGCGGTAGTTGGCCAGATTGGAATAAAATTAGACCATTTCGGTTACCGTTGGAATCATTTACCAATATTCCGCTCCATCCCGCATTGCTTTGGAATCTTCCGCGCCATCTCCAGCGCTACGCTGCGTTCTTTCCCGGGGAACGCCGTCCATGCCGATCTCCTCCATCGTGACAGACCTTCCGCGCGCCGCCACGCCGGCGGAGACCGCGCTGACGCGCCGGGTCGACCTGACAACGCTTCGCCTGTTCGTCGCGGTCTGCGACGAACAGAACCTCACCCGCGCCGCGCAGCGCGAGGGGATCGCGGCGTCGGCGGTGTCGAAGCGGATGAACGATTTCGAGCTGGCGTTCGGCGTTACGCTGTTCAAGCGGCTCGCCAAGGGCATGGCGCTGACGCCGGCCGGCGAGGCGCTGCTGCACCACGCCCGGGTGACGCTGCTCAATGTCGAGAAGATCGCGGTCGAGCTGTCGGAATATTCGCAAGGCGTGCGCGGCCATGTCCGCATGCTCGCCAATCTCTCGGCGATCGTGCAATACCTGCCCGAGGATCTCTCCGCCTTCTTCGCCGCGCATGAATTGCTCCGCGTCGATCTGCAGGAGCGGCCGAGCGGGCAGGTGGTGCGCGGCATCGAGGAGGGCGCGGCCGAGATCGGCATCTGCTCGGCCGAGGCCGACAGCCGCGCGCTCGAGGCCTTCCATTATCGCTACGACAATCTGGTGGTGGTGATGCGCGCCGACCATCGGCTGGCCGGCCGCGAGACATTGCTGTTCACCGAGACGCTCGATTTCGACCATATCGGCTTGCACACCGCGAGCTCGATCTATCTGCGCTCGCAATATGCGGCGACGCAAGCCGGCAAGGCGATGCGGCTGCGCATCAATGTGCCCGGCTTCGATGCGGTCTGCCGCATGGTGCAGGCCAATATGGGGCTCGGGCTGATCCCCGACCGCGCCTTCGAGGTGGTCGGCGCCGGCATGGGCCTTCGCGCGATCCCGCTGCGCGACGATTGGGGACGGCGCGAGCTGAAGATCGTGGTCCGCGACACCGCGCATCTGTCAGCAACCAGCCGTCTGATGCTGGACTATCTGCGGGCGGCGGAGGCGGGGAGCGTGGCGCGGATAGGCGTGGCGCAGGTGCGCTGAGCCGGATATTGCACCAGCCTCACGATCTCCCTGCAGAATCTTCATGCAGCCGGGGCCTTCCGGTTGCCGCTTCGCGGGTTAGGTAGTGGTACGATTCACTGTAGCGGAGTGCCGGCGCGCATGAATCGTGACGCCATTGGCCGTCCAGTGCATGCATCCGGGACGCTACACAGGGCAGGAGTGCGATGATGGCGGACACGATTTCCGGCATTCGAATCCCGGACAGCAAGATCGCGCGGGAGGCCGCCGAGTTGGTGCGGCAATATGAGACCGAGATGTTGTTCAATCACTCGGTCCGCGTGTTTGTGTTCGGCGCGCTCAAGGGTGCCAGGCAAGGTCTGAAGTTCGACGCTGAACTGCTTTATGTTGCCGCGCTGTTTCATGATCTCGGCCTTGTCGAACATTTTCATACCGAGACCAAACGGTTTGAGGTCGACGGCGCCGATGCGGCGCGCAAATTTCTCAGGAGCCACGGCATCGCCGAGCCCAAAGCGGACCTGGTGTGGGAGGCGATCGCCTTGCACACCACGCCCGGCATTCCGCAATACATGCGGCCTGAAATCGCGCTCACCAATGCAGGCGTATTGGTCGATGCCGTCGGCGTCGGATACGATGATTATACCGCCGAGCAGCGCGACGTCGTCCTTGCCGCGTTGCCCCGCGGCGATTTCAAGAACGAGTTCATCGAGGTTCAGACCTGCTCGGCCCTGAAGAAGCCGCAGACCACGTTCGGCACTGTCAATTTCGACTTCGTCGCGGAGCGCGATCCCACATTTCACAGGCCGAACGCCTGCACCCGGATCCGCAACACGCCGTGGCCGAGCTGAGTGGGGCGGCGGACGTTAGAGCGTTTTCGAGCGAAGTGGACGCCGGTTCGCGTGAAGAAAACGCGTCAAAACAAGAATCTAGAGCTTCGGTTCTGATTCAATCAGAACCGATGCTCTATCCGCCGTCGAGCGCGGCGAGGCGGTCGGCTTCCGCGATGTCCTCGACGGTGTTGGCATTGAAGAACGGATCGAGCGGCTCGGTCGGCCACTCGACCGTTGCGAGCGGATAACGCGCGGTCCAGCGGTCGATCTTGCGCACGTCCTCGACGACCAGCGCCTTGCGCAACTCGTTCCGCAAGCGGACGCTCCAGAGACCGATGACGGGATGCGTCTGCCCGCCGGATGAAGCGACCGCGAGCTCGGCATTCACGGCCGCGCGCGCTTGCTCCAGGCGCGTGACGAGGTCGCGCGGCAGAAACGGACAGTCGCCCGCGGCGCTCAGCACCCATTGCGCATCCGGCCGGTTGGCGGCGGTCCAGTCGAGCGCGACCAGGATGCCGGCGAGCGGACCGGGATAGTCGGCGACATCGTCGGCGACGACCGGAAGGCCGAACGCGGCGAAGCGCGCCGGGTCGCCATTGGCGTTGATGATCAGCCCACTGCATTGCGGAGCGAGACGGTCGATCACCCGTTGCAGAATGGTGCGGCCCGCGATCTTGCGCATCGGCTTGTCGCCGCCGCCCATCCGGCGCGCGAGGCCGCCGGCGAGCAGCACGCCCGGGATGCTAGTCCCCGGAATGTCAGTCATTGTCGGTCTCGCCCTTGCGCTTGTGACGCATCGATTCCTCTTCGACATAGTCGAGGTTCTGGTCGTAGACGATCCGCTCCTCACCGGACAGCGCGATGAAGCGCTTGCCGCGGGCGCGACCGACCAGCGTCAATCCGACCTGCCGCGCCAGATCGACGCCCCACGCCGTGAATCCGGAGCGCGAGACCAGGATCGGGATCCCCATCCGCACCGTCTTGATCACCATCTCCGAGGTCAGCCGGCCGGTGGTGTAGAGAATCTTGTCGGCCGGATCGACATTGTGCCGGTAGATCCAGCCCGCGATCTTGTCGACGGCATTATGCCGGCCGACATCCTCGGTGTAGCACACCGGCGTCGCCTCCTTGCACAGCACGCAGCCGTGAATGGCGCCGGCTTCCAGATAGAGCGAGGGCATCGTGTTGATGGTGTGCGTCATCCGGTAGAGCCAGGAGGTTCGCAGTTCGGCCTTCGGCAGCGCGACCTTCTCGACGGCTTCGAGCAGGTCGCCGAACGCCGTGCCCTGGGCGCAGCCCGAGGTCTGGGTGCGCTTCTTCAGCTTGGCCTCGAAATTGGTGTGGTGCGCGGTACGCACCACGACGACCTCGAGATCGTCGTCATATTCGACCTCGGTGACGACGTCGTCATATTTGAGCATGTTCTGGTTCAGCAGGTAGCCGAGCGCGAGGTATTCGGGGTAGTCGTTGATCGTCATCATCGTGACGATCTCCTGCGCGTTGAGGTACAGCGTCAGCGGCCGCTCGACCGGCACCTTGATCTCGGTCCGCGTGCCGGTCTGATCGACGCCGACCACGCGCTCCGTCAGGCGCGGATCGTCCGGATCAGGAACAATGATGGGAGCGGTGGTTTTCTCGGGCACTGCTTGACGTCCAGATGGGTTCACATGGCAACGCAGCTAGGGATATAAGCACGTTCGGAGACTGACTGGCGACTCTCCGCCGCGTCGCGGGAACTGCCATCGATCGGTCCGGCTTTAAGGATAACGCCGCAGTTCGCGATCCGGGTCGAACAAATCTTGTCGATGGCGAGGACTGAGGGAGATCATGGCGCAGCTTTCGGACGACTGCTTCGCATTCGGCGGACCGATGATGTCGGTCGATGAGGCCGTCGCGATCATCGCCGCGCGGGTCAAGCCTGTCGGCGAGACCGAAGCCGTTGCCCTGGTGGATGCGGACGGACGCATCCTGGCCGGCGACATTGTTGCGCCGCTTGCGCTGCCGCCGTTCAAGAATTCCGCCGTCGACGGCTACGCGGTATCCGGCGCGGACCTGCCGGCGAGCGGCGAGCGCGCGTTTCCCGTTGCCGGACGGGTGCAGGCGGGCGCGTCGGCGCAGCCGGCGCAGGCGGGCCAAGCGGTGCGGATCTTCACCGGCGCGCCGATGCCCGATGGCACCGACACCGTGTTCATGCAGGAAGACGTGCGGATCGACGATTCCGGGCGTGTGATCCTGCCGTCCGGCCTCAAGGTCGGCGCCAATGTGCGCCCCAGCGGCGAAGACATTCCGCGCGGCCACGTCGCGCTGGCGGCGGGCCGGCGGCTGCGCCCGCAGGATATCGCGGTCGCTGCGGCCTTTGGGCTCACCACGCTCGATGTGGTGCGTCGGCTTCGCGTCGGGGTGTTCTCGACCGGCGACGAACTAGCCGCGCCCGGCAGCGCGCGCGCCGAAGCGCAACTGTTCGATTCCAACCGTTTCATGCTGATGGCGATGCTGCGGCGGCTCGGTTGCGAGGTCGGCGATCTCGGCATCCTGCGCGACGAGCGGGCCGAGCTCGCCGCGGCGCTCAAGCAGGTCGCGCGGCGCTACGACCTGATCCTGACCACCGGCGGGGTCTCGACCGGCGAAGAGGACCACGTCAGGGCCGGTATCGAACAGGCCGGCTCGCTGGTGCTGTGGCGGATGGCGATCAAGCCCGGCCGCCCGGTGGCGATGGGAATCATCGACGGCACCCCGCTGATCGGCCTGCCCGGCAATCCGGTGGCGAGCTTCGTCACCTTCGTTCATGTCGTGCGGCCGACCGCGCTGGCGCTATCGGGCGCTGTGCCGTCCCCCTTGCTGTCGATGCCGGTGCGGGCGGCCTTCAGCTACAAGAAGAAGAGTGGGCGGCGCGAATATGTCCGCGTCTCGCTGCGACGGGCGACGGACGGTACGCTGGAAGCGAACAAGTTTCCTCGCGAGGGAGCCGGTCTGCTGTCGTCGCTGATCGAGACCGATGGACTGGTCGAACTCGGCGAGTCGGTGGTGCGGGTTGAACCTGGCGATGCCGTCGGCTTTCTCGGCTACGCCGACCTGCTGTGAGAGCTGAAACGCGGTCGGGACCGCGCAGCGCGACGGGTGCGCGATAGCAAAATCAGATCGCCCGATAGGCAAACATAAACAATGGCCTACGCGGCAACCCGACGCTGCTAGAGACGTTCTAAAACTGCTTGCCTCTGGCATACCAGAGAATAGAGTTCGTCGAAGCAGTGCAATTCGCGCAAAGCGTGGTTCCCAAGGCGAGGCTTCATGAGTCGAGACGACGTTCACAAGGTTCGTGCGTTCGAGCATCCCGGACAGGGCAGGAAGCGAGCGAAGGCCACGCCCAAGGGACGCCAGGTCGACCCCGTGGCCGCCCATGAGATCGAGACGCTGCTCGGCGATCGTCCGAGGCGGCGCGACCTCCTGATCGAGTATCTGCATCTGATCCAGGACAAATACCATCAGATCTCGGCGGCGCATCTTGCCGCGCTCGCCGACGAGATGAAGCTGTCGTTCGCCGAAGTGTTCGAGACCGCCACCTTCTACGCGCATTTCGACATCGTGAAGGAAGGCGAGGCTGACATCGCGCCGCTCACCGTACGTGTCTGCGATTCGCTGACCTGCGCGATGCTCGGCGGCGAACAGCTGTTGAAGGATCTGCAGAACCGCGCCGGCCCCGGCATCCGCGTCGTGCGCGCACCGTGCGTCGGCCGCTGCGACACCGCGCCCGCTGCCGAGGTCGGCCACAACTTCGTCGATCATGCGACCGTCACCAATGTGCTGGCGGCGGCGAAGAGCGGCGACACCCATGTGCACCTTCCGCCATATGTCGACTACGACGCCTATGTGGCGGGCGGCGGATACCGGCTGCTGGCGCGCCTGCGCTCGGGCGAGCTGCCGCGCGAAGACCTGCTGAAGGCGCTCGACGATGCGTCGCTGCGCGGCCTCGGCGGCGCCGGTTTTCCGACCGGCCGCAAGTGGCGCGCGGTGCTCGGCGAACCCGGTCCGCGCTCGATGGCGGTGAACGGCGACGAGGGCGAGCCCGGCACGTTCAAGGACCGCTATTATCTCGAGACCGATCCGCATCGTTTCCTCGAGGGCATGCTGATCGGCGCCCACGTGGTGGAGGCGCCGGAAGTCTACATCTATATCCGCGACGAGTACCCGGCCTGCCGCGACATCCTCGCGCGCGAGATCGCGAAGCTCCCACCGGGTGGTCCGACGCTGCATCTGCGGCGCGGCGCCGGCGCCTATATCTGCGGCGAGGAATCCTCGCTGCTGGAATCGATCGAGGGCAAGCGCGGCCTGCCGCGGCACAAGCCACCATATCCGTTCCAGGTCGGGCTGTTCGGCCTGCCGACGCTGATCAACAACATCGAGACGTTGTGGTGGGTGCGCGACATCGTCGAGAAGGGCGCCGATTGGTGGAAGAGCCACGGCCGCAACGAACGCCACGGCCTGCGCAGCTTCTCGGTGTCGGGACGCGTCAAGGATCCTGGCGTCAAGCTCGCTCCCGCCGGCATCACCCTGCGCGAGTTGATCGACGAGTTCTGCGGCGGCATGGCCGATGGCCATACCTTGCAGGCCTATCTGCCGGGCGGTGCATCCGGCGGCATCCTGCCGGCGTCGATGGACGACATCCCGCTCGATTTCGGCACGCTGGAGAAATATGGCTGCTTCATCGGCTCCGCCGCCGTGGTCGTGCTTTCGCAGGCCGATGACGTCAGGGACGCCGCGCTGAACCTGATGAAGTTCTTCGAGGACGAGAGCTGCGGGCAGTGCACGCCGTGCCGCGCCGGAACCGAGAAGGCGGCACTGTTGATGCAGCAGCCGGTCTGGAACAAGGAACTGCTCGACCAATTGAGCCAGGCGATGCGCGATGCGTCGATCTGTGGCCTCGGTCAGGCGGCCTCCAATCCGCTGACCTCAGTGATCAAATATTTTCCGGACGGCTTTCGTCCGCAGCAAGCCGCCGAGTAGGCGAGGCCGAGCAGACGAATTTCGACGAGGATTTGAATGAGCAACAATCAGAACTCAGGCCTGACGATTCAGTTCGAGCTCGACGGCCAGCAGGTCGAGGCGCGCGCCGGCGAGACGATCTGGCAGGTCGCCAAACGCCAGGGCACCGAGATCCCGCATCTGTGCTATTCGCCCGCGCCGGACTACAGGCCGGACGGCAACTGCCGCGCCTGCATGGTCGAAATCGAAGGCGAGCGCGTGCTGGCGGCGTCCTGCAAGCGGACGCCGACGGTCGGCATGAAGGTGAAGTCGGCCAGCCAGCGCGCCGTCGCGGCGCAGAAGATGGTGATGGAGCTGCTGGTGGCGGACCAGCCGGCGCGCGACACCTCGCACGATCCGGACTCGAAATTCTGGCACTGGGCCGAGAAGACCGGCGTGACCGAAAGCCGCTTTCCCGCCACTGAACGCTGGCATGCCGACACCAGTCATCCGGCGATGAGCGTCAATCTCGACGCCTGCATCCAGTGCGGCCTCTGCGTGCGGGCGTGCCGCGAGGTGCAGGTCAACGACGTGATCGGCATGGCCTACCGCAACCACGATGCCAAGATCGTGTTCGACTTCGACGATCCGATGGGCGAATCGACCTGCGTCGCCTGCGGCGAGTGCGTGCAGGCCTGTCCGACCGGCGCGCTGATGCCGGCGGTCATGCTCGACGACAAGCAGACCCGCGTCACCTATCCGGACAAGAAAGTGGATTCGCTGTGCCCGTATTGCGGCGTCGGATGCCAGGTCACCTATCAGGTCAAGGACGAGAAGGTGATCTACGCGGAAGGCCGTGATGGTCCCGCCAATCGTAACCGGCTCTGCGTCAAGGGCCGCTTCGGCTTCGACTACATCCATCACCCCAATCGCCTGACCAAGCCGCTGGTGCGGCTGCCCGGCGTCAAGAAGGATGCCAACGACCAGGTCGATCCGGCCAATCCTTACACCCATTTCCGCGAGGCATCCTGGGATGAGGCGCTCGATCTGGCCGCCGCGGGCCTGCGCAAGATCCGCGACGAGAAGGGCGCCAAGGCGCTGGCCGGCTTCGGCTCGGCCAAGGGCTCGAACGAGGAAGCCTATCTGTTCCAGAAGCTGGTGCGCACCGGCTTCGGCTCCAACAATGTCGATCACTGCACGCGGCTGTGTCACGCCTCGTCGGTGGCGGCGCTGTTCGAGGGATTGAGCTCAGGCGCGGTGTCGGCGCCGTTCGCGGCCGCGGCCGACGCCGAGGTGATCTGGGTGATCGGCGCCAATCCGACCGTGAACCATCCGGTCGCCGCCACCTACATCAAGAACGCCGCCAAGCGCGGCGCCAAGCTCTATGTGATGGACCCGCGCCGGCAGACGCTGTCGCGCCACGCCACGCAGCACCTGCAATTCAAACCGGGCAGCGACGTCGCGATGCTGAACGCGATGATCCACACGATCATCACGGAAGGCCTGACCGACGAGCAGTACATCGCCGGCTATACCGAGGGCTATGACGAGCTGAAGGCGAAGATCCATGAGTTCACGCCGGAGCGCATGTCCCAGATTTGCGGCATTCCGGCGGAGACGCTGCGCGAGGTCGCGCGCGCCTATGCCCGCGCCAAATCGTCGATCATCTTCTGGGGCATGGGCATCAGCCAGCACGTCCACGGCACCGACAATGCGCGCTGCCTGATCGCGCTCGCGCTGATCACCGGCCAGGTCGGCCGCCCCGGCACCGGGCTGCATCCGCTGCGCGGGCAGAACAACGTGCAGGGCGCCTCCGACGCCGGCCTGATCCCGATGTTCCTTCCGGACTACCAGCCGGTCGGCCGCGACGACATGCGCGGCGCCTTCGAGAAACTCTGGGGGCAGGAGCTCGATCCGGTGCGCGGCCTGACCGTGGTCGAGATCATGAATGCGATCCACGCCGGCGAAATCCACGGCATGTATGTCGAGGGCGAGAATCCCGCGATGTCCGATCCCGACCTGCAGCACGCGCGCGAGGCGCTGGCCAAGCTCGATCATCTCGTCGTGCAGGATCTGTTCGTCACAGAGACCGCGTTCCACGCCGACGTCATCCTGCCGGCCTCGGCGTTCGCCGAAAAGTCCGGCTCCTTCACCAATACCGACCGCCGCGTGCAGCTGGCGCGCGAGGTGATCAAGCCGCCGGGCGATGCAAGGCAGGATCTCTGGATCATCCAGGAGATCGGTAAGCGGATGGGACTGCCCTGGAACTATGCGGGGCCGGGCGAGGTCTTCACCGAGATGGCCGAGTTGATGCCGTCACTGAAGAACATCAGCTGGGACCGCCTGGTGCGCGAGGGCGCGGTGACCTATCCGGTCGACGATCCCGACAAGCCCGGCAACGAGATCATCTTCACCACCGGCTTCCCGACCGAAAGCGGCCGCGGCAGGATCGTGCCGGCCAAGGTGATCCCGCCGGACGAACTGCCCGACGACGAGTACCCGATGGTGCTGTCGACCGGCCGCGTGCTCGAACATTGGCACACCGGCTCGATGACGCGCCGTGCCCAGGTGCTGGACCAGATCGAGCCCGAAGCGGTCGCGTTCATGACCCCGAAGGACATGCACAAGAAGGGACTCGCGCCCGGCGACTTCATCCGTCTCGAGACGCGCCGCGGCGCGGTCGAGGTCAAGGTGCGTGCCGACCGCGACGTGCCCGAGAACATGGTCTTCATGCCGTTCTGCTACGCGGAAGCGGCGGCCAACCTGTTGACCAACCCGGCGCTCGACCCGTTCGGCAAGATTCCGGAGTTCAAGTTCTGCGCGGTCCGCGCCGAGAAGATCGATATCCGGACCGCGGCGGAATAGCGGTCCGGGGACGAAGCGCGGAAAGCCGCCCGCCGGCTACTCGCTCGCCCGACACAGCACCGCAAGCACCGTCGATCGACGTCCGCTCAGAGCGTAAGAGCCGGACGTCGCTGCGGCGTGGACCCATGTTGCCCTTTGCCCCAAAGCGGACCTGTTTGAGAGCCCGGAAGTTGCCATTTCCACGAGAACTCGCGTATGCATGACGTGCAGGATCGCAGTGTGAGAAATTCAGATGACGATGGAGCTGAGGGGCGCGAGAGGCGAGGGATTTGCGACGATTGCCGCTGATGGGCGCGTGCTGGATTCCTGGTTTCTTCAGCTGCGCCTGGTCGCGGAGGCCGACAAGACGGCAACGGTCCCTCTCACGAAGGACGAGGTCAGCAGATCGTTGGGCGAGTCGGCGGACGGATATGCGCGACACGACGACATTCGCAATGTCGACATCGTTCCAATCCGTACAGAAATTGGCTCCCTTGCATCTGCGCCGACGGACGTGCACGACGCGTATCTTCGACTCCATCTGCTGAGCCACCGGCTCGTCCAGCCGAATTGTCTGAACCTCGAGGGTGTTTTCGGTCTCTTACCTAACGTTGCCTGGACGACCCTCGGTCCCTGTGAGTGCTCCCGTGTACCGGACGCGCGAATGGAGGCACGAAAGCGTGCCCTCGCATTCGAGGTGACAGGCGTGGATAAGTTTCCGCGCATGACCGATTATGTGACGCCAGCGGACGTGAGAATTGCTGATGCGGATCGCGTAAGGCTCGGCGCCCACTTGGCCCCGGGCACAACCGTCATGCATGAAGGCTTTTGCAATTTTAACGCGGGTACGCTCGGTCCCTGCATGGTCGAAGGCCGGATCAGCGCCGGCGTGGTTGTGGGAAGCGGCAGCGACGTTGGTGGCGGAGCGTCGATCATGGGCACTCTGTCCGGAGGAGGGAAAGAGAGGATTACAGTCGGTGAGCGCTGCCTGATCGGAGCCAACGCCGGTATCGGCATTTCATTGGGTGACGATTGTATCGTCGAAGCGGGCTGTTATGTCACGGCAGGCGCGCGCATCCTTTTGGAAGATGGCCGAGTCCTGAAAGCCAAAGAACTCTCGGGCCAGAAGGGCCTGCTTTTTCGTCGGAATTCCCAGAGCGGCGCTCTTGAGGCAACCAAGCGTACGCCAAATTGGGACGGCCTCAACGCGCAACTTCACAGCTAGTGTCCCGAATCCGAAGTTCGCATCATTTGCCGCACCTTCGGAGCGAACTTCGGATTCGATAAGGACACTAGCAAACTTGTGATTCTAGTGTGCTTTATGAATGCGAAGTTCGTGAAAGTGGCTGCCGCGAAATCGCACGAACTTCGCATTCAGCACACTAGTCCCCGTCCGTCAGGGGACGATCACCACTCGGATTGCGATCTGTTTGGCGCGATCGCTGTTCACCACCAGTATGGCCACCGCCACGCCTCATAGAGGCGCCACGACGACACCAGGGGCGGGGCGTATGGATCGACCCGGTCGTCTTCAGGGCGATATTGATATCGTGGAACAATATAATAGTCCCACGGAGTTGGCCTTATCACGGGCGTCGGGATAATGACCCTCCTTGGTTCATGAACGACTTGTGCCTTCCGCGCCCGGGCTTCAGCACCAGACGTCCCGAGGTTGCACAGCACGAGGGCCGCTCCGAGAGCGCACGCGACGGTCATTATCTTCATGCATCGGCCTCCTTTGCCTGAGAGTGCAAAAGGACTCAAAGCAAGGCAAGCTAATTCGCTCTCGGCCGGCTTGAATGACTGCTTGTGGACCGTAGCCGACCTTTGCTCAGAAGGGCCGCGCGGAAGCCGGAGCCCGCCCCCATGATCGATATGAGTACGCGCCCCGGTTCGGCTCTAACTCGACAAGGTCTCAGTAGTCCCAGAACACCGGCACCCAACGGAAGGCGTCACCCTCGACCGCGACATGTCCGACGGACGGGAACGGCATATGCGTGGCAACCAGCAACTCGCGGTTCGCCGCCAGTTCCCGCAACAGACTGATCCGGGCGCGGGCCGCCTCTTCGGGATCGTGTTCGAAGCCATTGTGCCATTCGGGGTGCTCGAACCCGACCGCGAACACGAGGTCACCGGCGAATGTCAGCCGGTCGCCGCCGGACGCCAGACGAACGACGCTGTGGCCGGGAGTGTGGCCGCCGCTGCGACGGACGACCACTCCGGGCGCCACCTCGTGCTCCTCGTCGAACAGCCGCAGCTGGCTCTGGTATTCCTTCCTGAACCGCTTGGCCGTCGCACGAAGCGCGTCGGGGAAACCCGGCGGCATCGAGACGCGGGAGAAATCGGGCGCCTCCCAGAACTTGACCTCGGCAGCCGCCACATGGATCCGCAGGTCCGGACGCAGCCGCTCCTTCACGCCCTCGACGAGCAGCCCGCCAACGTGGTCCATGTGCATGTGGGTCAGCACCACGTCGGTCACGGACCCAAGATCGATGCCGGCCGCCTCCAGTCGCTTGACCGTCTGCCCGGCCTTCGGCAGGTGCAGGTCCGGGTCCGACCCCAGCCCGGCGTCGACGAGGATGGTTTTCCGGCCGCTTCGCACCACGACCACGTTCAGCGCCCAGTCGAACGCGTCCGGCGGCAGGAACATGTCGTCCAGCCAGGCCGCGCGGACGGCCGGCTCGGCATTGTGCGCCAGCATCTTGGTCGGCAGCGGCAGCACCCCGTCGCTGACGACCAGCACGTCGATCTCGCCGATCTTCAGCGCGTAGCGCGATGGCACCAACTCGTTTGGCCCCGGCTGACCGGCGTGCGAGACATTGTCGAGGTTCATGCTTGCTGAGTATTGCGGATCATCTGGTTCATCGTTGAAAACTCCTGCGTTCGATCCTGATGTTCGATCCCGGCGGGCCGCATTGTTTCCGCCCGTGGATTGGACATGGTGGTGATCTAACGGATCGGGTGGGGCGCCGCCCCAGAGCGGTTGCCGTCGCTGTAGAGCGATTGCTGCCAACGCATGCGGGCCGCCGCACGCGAGCGCTGGGGACGAAACGGGAGGCAGCAGGCCATCGCCATGCCCCTAGCCACGTGCGAGACTTCGGATTGGCGAAGCCGGTTCAACCCAGGACTAATACCTCCTCGTCGAGACCCCGGAATACGAACGTTCGGAGCAATTCATGGCCAAGCATCGGATCTATACAACGAGCTTCGCAAGCGTTTACCCGCTCTATGTCGCGAAAGCGGAGAAGAAGGGACGCACCAAAGCGGAGGTTGATCAGGTGATCTCCTGGTTGACCGGCTACGGTTCGAAGGAGCTGGAAGCTCAGTTGGAAAAACAAACCGACTTCGAAACGTTCTTCGCAAAGGCGCCTGAAATGAATCCATCGCGGGCCTTGATCAAGGGCATGGTGTGCGGTGTCAGGGTTGAGGAAATCAAAGAGCCGACCATGCGGGAAATTCGTTACCTGGATAAACTGATCGATGAGCTGGCGCGTGGAAAGGCCATGGATAAAATTTTGCGGAGGGAATGACGCCTGATCGACTGGATTCCGTTCGCTCGGCGAGGCGACACCGGACGCTGGTGCGTCGCCCGCAATGACGAAAGGACCGGGGAGGGCCGCTACCACTGAGTTGCCCGACGGCGCAAGCCTTCGCAGCAAAAATATTTCGCTTTATCCGAAGCGTGGCTCGGTGTATGGTCTGCCCGTCTCACCCGACACGAGGGGCGCTTCGCGGTCGTCACGAACGTGGGTCGAGATGCGGTGGACGCCGATTGCGCAGTTGACGAACGTGCATGAGGCGGACGGTGAAGTCGTGTGGTCCTGACGCCCTAGCGGCAGGTGTCTTTTCCGATTGCGCAGTGCGCGTTGCGAAGACGGTGACAACCAAGCCCAGTCTCGCCGGGGAGAGCACGAAGTAAGCCGTAGCCCATCGCGCAGGGAAAGCCGGGTTGTTTCCGGTTACACCTGTGGTCCTACCCCCGAGCTTTCTACCCATTGCTCGGGGCCCATGGGTGCGATCGGCACCCGGCTTTCCCTGCGCCCTCTGATTGAGGTGAGGGCGGAACAAGATGCAAAGCTCGGACGCAATGCGCCGCGAGACTGCGGAAGCATGAGCCACACGTGGTCCAACACATTCAGTGTCGTCTTGGCGAAAGCCAGGACCCATTACCCCAAATGAGACTTGTTGCGCGATGCTGGGGCCACGACCTCGTTCACAATCAAATGCGGTGGTGATGGGTCCCGGCTTTCGCCAGGACGACAACGAAGAGTCACATCTGCAAGATTTGCCGCGGCGTATGGATCTCTGTTTTCGCAGGGCGACAGCCGGCAAGAAACACGCGCAGCATTCGCGCCCGGCGAACCCGCCATTGCCAAACCTCGCATTGACCTCATTGCCTTGGCCGGGCACAGCGTGCGGGCGGTGTCATTGAACGGTCGCAAGAGCCGAAGGGGATACCGCCGCATCGAATTTTGCAGTGCAGCAATGGTGCAATTGGCCCCTGCTAAAGGGGCAATGGCAATCGTCTTTGCTTGTCTGTAATGGTGCGACCGGATGTCTCGGGGCCGGTATTCGCGCTCCGCAATTACGCGGGAGGAAACATGCGTAAACTCATATTGGCTGCGGCGTCGATCGCGGCTTTGACCTTTGTCGGGCCTGCGGCGGCGCAGTCGCCGATCGTTCTCAAATTCAGCCACGTGGTGGCCTCGGATACGCCGAAGGGCAAGGCGGCCGACAAGTTCAAGGAACTCGCCGAGAAGTACACCGGCGGCAAGGTGAAGGTCGAGGTCTACCCGAACTCGACGCTTTACAAGGACAAGGAAGAGCTCGAGGCGCTGCAGCTCGGCGCGGTGCAGATGCTGGCGCCGTCAAACTCGAAGTTCGGCCCGATCGGCATCAAGGAATTCGAAGTCTTCGATCTGCCCTACATCCTGCCCGACCTGAAGTCGCTGCGGAAGGTCACCGACGGGCCGCTCGGCGCCCAGCTGCTCAAGAAGCTGGATTCCAAGGGCATGACCGGTCTCGCCTATTGGGACAACGGCTTCAAGCAGATGAGCGCGAACAAGAAGCTGGTCGCGCCCGCCGACTACAAGGGGCTCAAGTTCCGCATCCAGTCGTCGAAGGTGCTGGAAGCCCAGTTCCGCGCGCTCGGCGCGATCCCGCAGGTGATGGCATTCTCCGACGTCTACCAGGCGCTGCAGACCGGCGTGGTCGACGGCCAGGAGAACACCTGGTCGAACATCTACACCCAGAAAATGCATGAGGTGCAGAAGTACGCCACCGTCACTAATCACGGCTACATCGGCTACGTCGTGGTCGTGAACAAGAAGTTCTGGGACGGCCTGCCGGCCGATATCCGCGAGCAGCTCTCCAAGGCAATGAAGGAAGCCACCGAGTTCGGCAACAGCCAGTCGGCCAAGGAAAACGACGACGCGCTCGCCGAGATCAAGAAGGCCGGCAAGACCGAGATCGTCGCGTTGACGCCGGAGCAGGACGAGGCGATGCGCAAGGCAATGATGCCGGTCTACAAGGACGTTGCCTCGCGCGTCGGCCAGCCGCTGATCGACGAATTCCTCAAGGAAACCGGCCGCAGCCCGATGAACTAGCTGCGATGCTTCGCCGCTGAGGCGATGCCAGACGAGCTCCCTCTCCCGGTTCTTGCAGGGAGAGGGTTGGGGTGAGGGGCCTTCTCCGCGAACGCGGCTCCAGATGTGCTCGCGGAAGCTCCCCCTCACCGGAAATTCAAGCTGCGCTTGAATTTCGACCTCTCCCCGCACGCGGGGCGAGGTAGATCGGAGGCAGCTCCGATCGACGGCAACAGTCACGCGGGACTTGAACCGCAAACATAGTGAACGCCGCGGCCGCGTGAGGTCGCGGCCAGGGTGCCGTGGCCGGTTGCCGCATCAGGCCATGACAGGGGAGATCAATGCTGCTTAAAATTCTGGACCGGCTCGAGGAAATCATCATCGCGAGCCTGATGGGGGCCGCGACGCTGCTGACCTTCGTCACGGTCGTGCACCGTTTTCTGGTCGACGTTCCCGTGCTCTATCCGTACCTGTTCGGCATCAATCTCGCCTGGTCGCAGGAACTCTGCATCTACATGTTCATCTGGATGGCGAAGTTCGGCGCCGCCTATGGCGTGCGCGCCGGCGTCCATGTCGGCGTCGACGTCCTGATCAACCGCCTCAACGATTTCTGGCGCAAGCGCACCATCACCTTCGGCCTGCTCGGCGGCGCGCTATTCACAGGGATCGTCGGCACCATGGGTGCCAAATTCGTGTTCGAATTGATGCATACCGACCAGGTCTCGCCGGATCTCGAGATCCCGAGCTGGATCGTCTACGCCTGCATCCCGCTCGGCTCCTATCTGATGTGCTTCCGCTTCCTGCAGGTGTGCTGGAATTACTGGTGGACCGACGACCTGCCGCACCATGACGCCTCCCATGTCGATGGCGTCGAGACCAGCAAGACCGCGCCCGTCGCGCTTGGAGAAGCGTGATGAGCGCCGCACTTATTTTCGGACTGCTGTTTGCCCTGATGCTGACGGGCATGCCGATCTCGATTTCGCTCGGCCTTACCGTGCTCACCTTCCTGTTCACCATGACCGAGGTGCCGATCGAGAGCGTCGGCCTGAAGCTGTTTTCGGGCCTCGACAATTTCGGCATCATGGCGATCCCGTTCTTCATCCTGGCGGGCACCTTCCTGACCCGCGGCGGCGTCGCGCGGCGCATGATCGCGTTCACCACCTCGCTGGTCGGACATCTGCCCGGCGGCCTTGGGCTGGCCGGCGTCGCGGCCTGCGCGATGTTCGCGGCGATCTCGGGCTCGAGCGTCGCCACCGTGGTTGCTATCGGCTCGATCATGATGCCGGCGATGGTCGATCACGGCTATCCGAAGCGGTTCGGCGTCGGCGTGATCTCGACCTCGGGCGCGCTCGGCATCCTGGTGCCGCCCTCGATCATCCTGGTGCTCTACGGCGTCTCCACCAACACCTCGATCGGCGCGCTGTTCATGGCCGGCATCGTGCCGGGCGTCGTGCTCGCGCTGATGCTGGCGGCGGTGACTTTCTTCGTCGCACAGCGCAACGGCTATCCGAAGATGCCACGCGCGACCATCGGCCAGCAGTTCACGGCGTTCCGCGAAAGCATCTGGGGCCTGCTGCTGATCGTGATCGTGCTCGGCGGCATCTATGGCGGCATCTTCACGCCGACCGAAGCCGCAGCGGTCGCCGCGACCTACGCCTTCTTCATCACCGTATTCGTCTACAAGGAGCTGAAGCTCTCCGAGGTGCCGAAGGTGCTGCTGCAGGCGGCGAGCATGAGCTCGATGCTGCTCTACATCATCACCAACGCGGTGCTGTTCTCGTTCCTGATGACGCACGAGCAGATCCCGCAGGAGATGGCGGCCTGGATCATCGACAAGAACTTCTCGGTCTGGATGTTCCTGCTCGTCGTCAACATCATCCTGCTGCTCGCCGGCAACGTGATGGATCCGTCGTCGATCCTCCTGATCATGGCGCCGATCCTGTTTCCGCTGGCGACCAAGCTCGGCGTGCACCCGGTGCATCTCGGCATCCTGATGATCGTCAACACCGAGGTCGGGCTGTGCCACCCGCCGGTCGGGCTCAACCTCTACATTGCGAGCAGTATCGCCAAGATGGGCATCAGCGAGATCACCATCTCGGTGTTGCCATGGCTGTGCGCGATGCTGGTGTTCCTCGGCCTGATCACCTACGTGCCGGAGATCTCGCTGTGGCTGCCGCGCTTGCTCGGCATGATCTAGCGCAAACAACAGACATCCAAAGCGCGACCTCGCGCCTTGGATGTTTCTGCGGTGCAATGAAAGCGGATTACATCTTGGTAACAGAGCTCTCTCTGTCCAATCCGTAAGTTGAAGGCGCGGGCGGGCGGCATCATCTTCGAGCAACCTTCAAAGGAGGTTCGTATGAAGAAAGTTCTGCTCGCCGGCATCGCGGCGCTCACGATTGCCGGTTCGACCGCGGTCTATGCCCAGCATCGTCCCTGGTTCCACGGCCATATGCGGATGAGCCCCGAGGATCGGGCCGCCTTCCTCGACGCGCGGATCGCCGCCGTCCACGCCGGGCTGAAGCTCAACGCCGATCAGGAGAAGCTGTGGCCGCCGGTTGAGGCCGCGGTGCGCGACTTCGCGAAGATGCGGCTCGATCGTGCCAATGCGCGGATGGCCGCCGAGAAGACCGATGCGGACAAGTCGCAGAAGCCGGATGATCCGGTCGCTCGCCTGCGCGAGCGCGCCGGCAACATGGCGGCGACCGCGACGTCGCTGACGAAGATCGCCGATGCCGCCGACCCGCTCTACAAGACGCTCGACGACAACCAGAAGCGGCGGCTGAGCATGCTGACCCATATGGAAGGGCGCGGCTTCGGCGCCGAAGGCTGGCGCCGCCACCGCCTAGAGCGCGGCATGGACCGCTGGGAGCGCGGCGGCCGCGGCTTCGATCACGACCGTTTCGACCGCGACGATGGCCCTGATCAGGAGCGCTCCGGCCGGCTCTGAGCGCTGTCCGCCGGCACCCTCGCCAAGTCTATGAAAGGCCGCCGGATTCCGGCGGCCTTTCGGTTGTCAGAAAGTCGGGAAAACTTGCTTGAGCTTGCTGGACATCGGGGAATCGCTTTGCTAAACGACCGCTCTCTTGCGAGGGTCATTTCCGGACAAGTTCCGGGCGCATAGCTCAGTTGGTAGAGCAGCTGACTCTTAATCAGCGGGTCCCAGGTTCGAGCCCTGGTGCGCCCACCATCGCGAAAGCATTCTTCTCCAATTGGTTACGAGAAGGGTTGCCGAGAACAAAACGGGTCTCGTGCGACGTTTTTTGTGATCGCACGTCGCACGCCGTGCGACGAATCGACTTTTTCGATGTTCTCGACGGATTCCGCTCTGCAATAGACTGTCCATGCCGAAGGAGGCAGGTAATTGAGCGCCGCTCGTGGCGGAGTGTCTTTGACCAGGAGATCCTGAAGTTGATGGGCCAGACTGCGGAATTGCCCCCGCAGCGCCCAACTGGGTTCGGGCCGCGTTGCGAGGCGTTGGTGGCGCTCTGCACGGCGATCAATGCGATGGCGGTCGTCATTTCCGGAGGCCGGAATATTACTATCCCAAGCACCACAGGTGTATGGTCCAAGGCGCCGCCGAAACAAGATTAGGCCGGTCGGCTATCAGCCCTTCATCCCCTCCTTGCGCACCTGCAATTCGAGCCGGTCGATGCCGGCGTCGGCGCGATCGACATTGCGGGCGCGGTAATGCTTCACGATGGTCTGCACGCTTCGGTACGAATGCCCGGTGATGTCGCAGATCGTCAACGGGCCGCAGCCGGCGCGATCGAGCAGCATGACACAGGTATCGCGCAGGTCCTGGTCGTGTTTCTGGTCGAGTTCGCCGGCGCCGTTGACGAACATCAGCGAGGGGCACGGCTTCAGGCGCCATGCTCCGTCATCTCCATTGCTGTCGCACGCCGTCTGCGCGTCCAGCCATTCCGCCAGCACACGCGCGCGCTGATCGATCGCGCGAGCGCGCTGCGCCTTATTCTCTTCATTGAGCGGAAAAGACGCGAACAACCCGTCGACGGTTCTGATCAGTTCGGTGGTCAATCGCTCAGCGCGGACGATCGCCTGGCGCACGGTGTCGCGTGCGAGAAAGCCGAACACGGCAACGGCGCGCGCGGTCGAAACCCAATGGCGATAGGTGCTCTCGTCATAGGGCTCGCCGTTGTCCTCGTTGACGACGAGTTCGAGCGGCACGGCCTCAAGCTGAAGCCGCAGCTTAAGCGCCTTTATCCGCGCGCGCGAAGCGATTAGTCGTGCGCTAAGTTGTGGCGCCTCTTTGATGTCGACGAGTTCACCAGTCTTGCTTTGCCGGAACGCATGCCGTCCCGTGACATCGCTCTCGTCGCGCATAATCAGACGGTCGGTCTGTCGCTGCCCAGTGAATAGCGCGAGATAGAAGCTGTCGCCGATCGAGGCCCGCCCGATCGCATCGGCTGCGGCGACCCACGCGGAAAATTCCCGCATCGCGACCAGCACGATGCGGCCGTCCGGATGATCGAACTCCATGCCCTCTCGCGGGTTGGGCCCGAGGCGCCACAGGATGCTTTCCTGGCCCCAAGTGAATGCCGCCGACAGCGTCGCGATCATCGCCAGCGCCATATGATGGCCGCGCACCGATTTCGCATAGTTGTAGAAGGCTCGGAGTTCCGGCTTGCCGATCGACGATGGCGTCGCGGTCGCGATCGCCTCGAACTCGCGCGCGGGCTCGGCCACGCCGAGCAATCTGGCGGCTCGGATCTCGGCACGCATCTTCGCAGCAGCCTCGCGGGTCTGTGGCCGATAGAGGATGGCGGCGATGCACTTGCGATAGGACGATTGCGAGGTGGCCGACAATGTCTTGAATTCAGCCGATTTGCTCCAGTCGTCCAGAAGATCGTCAATAGTGGCGCGCTTCCGTACAGTAATCTTTTTCGGCAGTTTGCCAGCGCGCCGCGCCGCCTCGATTTCCGATCGTCGTCTGTCGGAAAAGTCGGAGGCCTCCTGAAGGTTGAACCAAGCACCGACCGGGCGGCCCTTTTCATCGTGAGGCGGATGGCGGAGGTCGGCATCGACAAAGCCGAGTACCCTGGCATAAGCGCCATGTGATGAACGTGGACGGCCATCACGCCACTTCACATAGGGAAATTTCGGATCGGCCATGGAAAGCCTCGATGCCGGACTAAGACAGGGCACTTATTGGAATCCAGCACGATCTCGAATGTCAAGCATCATGGTGCCCGTAGGCCGTTCTCAGCCGCTCGCGATGTTCTTCATCGGTTGCTGCCGGCGGAGGCGCGAATGTGTCATTAGCGATCGTCTTCGGACGCGTGGGGTGATGTCGAGTCAGCCACGCGTCGAAGCCAGTACGTTCCCACTTAAGCGGCCCCCGTTCGCTGATCGGCGCTGGCAAGCCGTCCCGCTCGCGTCGGATTTGGCGCGTGCGATAGAAAGTATCCAGGGAGACGCCTATCGCCATCGCAACCTCGGTCGAAGAATAAGGCGACACCATCCCCTGTGGACTATTCGGCAGGGGCAAATGCATACCACCGCAACGCCGCGTCACTTCTCCCTCCTTCGGTCGAAGTCGACGGACATCGAAGCAGACAAGAACGAAGGTGAAAAGCGAGCGCACCAGACGTAGGGAATTCGGCTATTTTGGAGTGCAAATAGGATGCAGACGGGCGCTGTCACGTCGCGCATTCACGCACCGCGTCTATAAGAACCGCCACGTGGGCGCTACCTGTCGGCGAGAATGGCGCCTGACGCGAAAAGTTAGACGTTCGACGATGATCCATCTTGAATGCCGATGACCAGACATTGTTTCGCTAAGAAGCTGTGTTACAAGGCGCTCCTAAATCAAAGGAGCTGTCATGGCGAAGAAAGCAACAAAGAAACGTGCTAAGCGCCGCGATTGGACCAAGACCGATGTCAAGGAATTGAAGGCGCACTCGAAGGCACGCACTCCGGTCGTTAAAATAGCCAAGATCACCAAGCGCACTGTCGGCGCGCTGCGCCAGAAGGCGCTACATCTCGGAATCGGGCTCGGACATCAGCGGTAACGAATAGAAGAGGGGGCGCGTCGTTGACGCGCTCCGCCAGCTTACGGCCTTACGCTGCAGTAAGCAGCGGCACGAAGCTTCGAGAGGGTGGGCCAATGCGGCTCGCGGTTGTGGCTGTCGTGCATTCTTGAGCTTTGCTCCTATCTGCGGGGGGCTCTTGCGCTTGCGAGCAGACTCTTGTCGATTACTTCCATAGTTTTCCGAGAAAGCTAGCCTCGCACGGCGCGACCGCCATGCTTTTGAAGCGGGTGGTCTGGTACGAAATCACCTAGCGCGTTCTCATTTTCGGACGTTGCCCGCGAGGCCTGACCACGCGCGTAGGGAGGTTCTGGGGCCTGCGGCCCCCAGGCCGTCAAGGCCAAGCCCCATGAAGAATGGGGGCGGAAAACGGGGGCCGTGTAGTCACCTCGCTTCGCTCGGCTCCGGCCCGCACCAGCCCCGCTCGTTTTCCGGCCTGTGACGGCCAACCCCCGCTCATTGGCGCTGGCCTAGTTCCGGTTGCATGCGCAACCGGCAAACTAGGAGAAGCTCATGAAAGCCGACGTTTACCAGAAGATCACGGATCAGATCGTTCAGAAGCTGGAGCAAGGCGTAAGGCCTTGGCATCAACCATGGAAAGCGGAACATGGCACGGGGCGCATCTCGCGACCTCTGCGCGGCAACGGCATTCCTTACAATGGCATCAACATTCTCATGCTGTGGTCGGCGGCCGTCGCGAACGGTTACACCGCACCCATCTGGATGACTTACAAGCAGGCCAGCACGCTTGACGGCAAAGTCCGCAAAGGGGAGACCGGGACGCTTGTCGTTTATGCCGACAGGATCATTCGCAAAGAGACTAATTCCGAAACAGGCGACGAGGCCGAACGCGCGATCCCCTTCATGAAGGGCTACACGGTCTTCAATGTCGAGCAGATCGACGGGCTTCCGTCGCACTACTACGGCCAGCCAGAGCAGCCGACCGCCCCCATTCAGCGCACCACCCATGCCGACGCGTTCTTTGCGGCAACCGGAGCCAATATTGTCCATGGCGGCAGTCGCGCCTGCTATGTTCCCTCGACCGACAACATTCATATGCCCTGCATCGACTTCTTCCGCGATGCGATCAGCTACTACGCAACGCTTGCGCATGAATGCACGCACTGGACACGCCATGAAAGCCGGTTGAATCGTGACTTCGGCCGCAAACGTTTTGGGGATGAGGGCTATGCGGTGGAAGAACTGGTCGCCGAACTGGGTGCGGCCTTCCTGTCTGCCGATCTCGGCCTCACGCCGGAGGTGAGGGAGGACCACGCCGCCTATATAGCGTCCTGGATCAAGGTCCTGAAGAACGACAAGCGCGCCATCTTCACCGCCTCATCGCATGCGCAGCGCGCGGCGGATTATCTTCACGCGTTGCAGACAGAAAATGCCGCCGCGGCCTGAGCCGCGGCGGCAAACACTGTCGATGCAGACATGACTCGATTACGTAAGCGGAGCCGCGCGAGCGGCCTCCGGCAAGTTCCAAAAATTTGGCCGCGCGCCTGACCGGCGCGCGGCCTGCGGCAGCCAAGATGACTGCCGTGTCGTGCTCGTCCATCAGCAGCGAGCGAGAAGGCCGAACGCTCCGCTCGTGTGATGTCTGGAGCATTGAGATTGCGGATTGTCGCATTGCTCCAGACGTAGCTTCTCCTCGGCACACGGGACTGCTACGAGGGACGCTGGTGTTTGCCGGGATACGCCTCCTAGCTGTTGATACACCAATGTTAGCATGTGCCCGATTGACCAGCTCACGTCCTTGTGCTGCGCCGATGTCGGCCGCCATGATGGTCTCCGTCAGTTCGTTCATGGCGCGTCCAACGCAACCTCGAATGGGCTGATCAGGCCCGAGGGCCGGCAAAAGCCTCGATCGCCTTCCCGCAACGGCTACGCCTGCTTTTTTCCCCTGCCGCGAAGTGGGCGGCATTCCTCGCGGGAGACAAAAAAGCAGGCTTGTCGCCGTCCTCCGCAGGCGCTGCGGGCCCAAAAGGCTGCGGGCCGATCGCTCCCCGGGCCAGGGATCGCCATCGAGGCCGCGATGGGCGCGGCCCGAGCAACCAACGGAGACTACCATGGCTACCATCGGCACCTTCACCGCTTCGGACAACGGCTACATTGGCTCGATCAAGACACTGACGCTGAACATCAAGGCACGCTTCGCCGCATCTGAGAAGGACAACGACAAGGCGCCCGACTACCGCATCTTCGCCGGTGTGACCGAGTTCGGTGCCGCCTGGAAGAAGACCGCCCGCGACAGCGACCGTGAATACCTCTCGGTCAAGCTCGACGATCCGAGCTTCCCGGCTCCGATCTACGCCTCGCTGGTGAAGGTCGAAGGCGATGAGGGCTTCATCCTGATCTGGTCGCGCCGCAGCGGCGACTGAGCCCCGAACCAAGGTCCCGGCCGGGTCGGCCGGGGCCTTTTCGGTGCCGGCGACCGAATCAGTGCTCCGCGCCGAGGCGCGGCAGGGCGCAAAGCGTCGATTCTTCTGGCGCGCGAAGCCGAGAACGACTATTATAGTCGTAGTTCTGGCAAGTGCGTTCGCGTGGGTGGGAGGTGATCATGCATGATCACCGCCCGACAATCACGGGCCGCGCGCGCGCTGCTGGGATGGACGCAGGAGACGCTCGCTGACAAGGCTCGAACGTCGCTGACCGCGCTCAAGCGCCTCGAATCCGAGAACGGGTTGGAGGTGTACGAGTCGACGCGTGACCAGGTTCGGAGGGCGCTTGAATCAGCCGGTATCGTCCTGCTCTCGACGGACAAGGGCGAAGGAGTACTGTTGCTCCATGACCGGCATGATCATCCGACGCGCCGCTAGCGGCCTTCCGGCCGTCCGCCGAAACACCGCCGGTCGTCTTCGTTCATATTGACACCAAGGACGAGTGTTAACCAATGCCTGCTGAGCGAAGCGAATATAGTCGTCCAGTGGGACATCTGATGCCGCCTTTTCTGGACGAGCCACCGGTCAGCCAAACGCTCACCGCCTATGATCGCGAGCATATGGCTCTCTATCTGCGCCTCCTCGACTCGGCGCGCGACGGCGCTGACTGGCGGGAAGCTGTCCAGCTTCTCTTCGGTCTCGATCCGACGCGTGAACCGCAGCGCTGCCGCCAAGTCCATGACGCGCATCTCGCGCGCGCACACTGGGTGACCGAACACGGGTATCGCGAGCTGGTCCGCTCAGCACGATCGCCATGATCTCGCTTAGGAATAGCTCTGTTGCAACGCGTTCTATGCAAGCACTGACTCACGCCAACGCGGATCCGGGCCTGCCGACAGTTGCCGATCCCGCTGCCGTCGGCGCTCCCAAACCACTCGCGACGCTTTCACCTGGCGCGGTTGTCCGCCGAAAAGCGTGCCGCTCCTGAAGGACATCCTCGCGGTGTCCGGGCAATCGGTTTGGCGCTCGAACCCCACCATCACGGTCGAGCTGTGGAGGTCGGCGCGGCGCACGAGCGTGATCGCGCCGGCCGTGATCTCCCGTTCTGGCGAGGCTGCCGCCACATCGCGACCGGCGAAGTCTTCCTCAGGCACTGGCAGGTCCGCGACAGGTTTGATGGTCGCAACTTTGGGCTAACCTCCACCTCGTTCCGGTCGCGCCGTCCGCGAATTTGGTATAAGGATGCTCTGCCCAATGCAGGGTCACGGGTGATCTGTGGCGAGCCGCAACGGACCAAGCCCAGTTAGACAAGTTGAGGCGGCCTCCGAGGCGTTTTCGTTCGGGCCGTTCCGCATCGTCCCGCAGGCTCGCCTGCTGGAGCGCGACGGTACGCCGACGCCGCTGGGAAGTCGTGCTTTCGACCTTCTCTGTCATTTGGTCAGTCGTGCCGGCGATGTCGTCGGCAAGGGCGAACTCATGACCAGGGCCTGGCCTGGCCTGACGGTCGACGAGAGCAGCTTGCGTTTCCATATCGCCCAACTGCGCCGTGCGCTGGGCGAGAATGAGAACGGCGAGTCCTATGTGGCAAACGTCCCCGGGCGAGGATATTGCTTCGTGGCGCCGGTGGGCCGATCAGCGCCGCCGGCCAGACAGCCCGAGCCCGACGGTGCAACGCTCCATCCCAATCTTCCCGTCCGCCCGGCGCGGATGATCGGGAGGGATGGAGACGTTCGCGCGCTGGCCGAGCAGCTGACGACGCGCCGGTTCGTCACGCTGCGAGGGCCGGGAGGTATTGGCAAGACAACGCTCGCCGTTGCGCTTGCGCATGAGCTTGGAAACCACTTCAGGGATGGCGTTCGGTTTCTAGACCTCGCGAGCCTCAAGGACCCGCACCTCGTCGCCATCACCGCCGCGTCGGCGTTCGGCCTTCTCGTTCCGGTTGGAGATCCTACGCTTCGGCTGATTGAATCGCTTCGCGACCGCGAGCTTCTGTTGGTGCTCGACGGCTGCGAACACATGGTGGAAGCGGTCGCGCGCCTCGCCGAGCAAATCTATCAATTTGCGCCAGGCGTCTCGCTGCTGGCGACAAGTCGCGAGTCCCTGGAGGTGGCAGGTGAGTTCGTATTCGTAGTCGCGCCGCTCGAGATTCCGCCCGAAAGCCACGTCGGCGAAGTCGAACTCGCGAGGTTTTCGTCCACCCGGCTTTTCACGGAATGCGCTGTGGCGGCAGGCTATCGGGCGCCCCTCACTGACGCCGATGCCGAGATCATCGCCCGTATCTGTCGCAAGCTTGATGGCGTGCCGCTCGCGATCGAGCTGGTCGCGAGCCGGCTTTCTGCACATGGCCTGAGCGAGATCGACAAACTCATCGAGGGACGACTTCGCCTTGCGTGGCGCGGACGCCGCACCGCGCCAGTCCGGCACCAGTCGTTAAGTGCCGCATTGGACTGGAGCTATGAATTCATCTCGCCGGCCGAGCGAAAGCTCCTGGAAAATCTCAGCGTCTTTCCCGGCCCGTTCACGCTCGAGGGGGCTGCTGTCCTAGCCGGCGATCGCGGCGGACCCGATACCGTTCTGGATAACCTGGAGCGGCTGATCGCCAAGTCCCTGGTGACCAGCCGCCCCCGGGCTGGCCAGGCGCGATTTCGGTTGCTGGAGACGACCCGGGCCTACGCGCTGGAAAAGCTCGCTACGTCAGGCGCGGCACACACGGCGGCGCTGAGGCATGGTCGCTACGTGCTTCAGGCGCTAAGGCCCCGGAGCTACGAGTTGGGAGGGGAGCGACCTGGCGGGTGGGCCCGTCGCGCCGAGCTGTTGGCCGACGCCCGGGCTGCGCTGGCCTGGGCTTTTTCCGATACAGGGGAGCCGGATTTGCGGATTCCCCTGGCGGCCGTCTGCGCCCGGCTGTTCGTGGAGCTGAATCTGCTTGATGAATGTCGCCTTTGGGCGGGTCGCGCGCTTGGCGCGCCGGACGACGCTCTCAAGGATCGTGCTGCGAAGGTGGAGCTGCTTTGGGCGTTCGGACACGCGGCGATGTTCACGGAGCGGAACAGTCATGAATGCGAATCCGCGCTCAGGAGCGGTCTCGAACTGGCGCAAGAAGTTGACGATTTGCAGAACCAGTTTCGGCTCCTCAGTCGGTTGCACGCCTTATACCGCCGCACGGGAGAGCGAAGGCGACTGCTTGAAGTCTCGCTGCGCGCCGATGCTCTCGCGATCGAAATCGGCGATCCGGCCGCGCGCGCCCGCGCGCACACCTATCTGGGCGTCGCTTACCACCTGACCGGCGATCAGCGCGTCGCCCGCGAGCGGCTGCAGGCAGGCGAGGCCGGTGATGCCGCGATCCCCGTGCTCCCGGTCGATCACTTCGCGTTTCCTCGCGGCACGCACATCATGTCGTGCACCAATCTCTGGCTGCTGGGCTTCCCGGATCGGGCGGTCGCTGTCGCCAACGGCCTCATGGACGTCAGCTCAAATCCCGACCTGGCGATGTATTGCGCCGGGCTTTGTTTCGCCGCGCGGGTCTACCGCTGGGTTGGAGATTTGAACGCGTTGGAGGAGGCGGCTGACCGGTTGGCGAACCATTCGCGCAAGCATGGATTCGGACCGTTCTACACTGCCTCCGTCGCACTCAAAGGCGAACTGTACGTCGCGAGCGGCGCCGTGGACCAAGGCGTCGAACTGCTGCGGCCGTCGTTGCCGCGCATGCTGGCCGAGCGCCTGGAACTTTACAGCGGCGCCGCGGCCATCGCCCTCGTCGAGGGGCTAGCGGCCCAGGGACGGCTGGCGGATGCGCTTGCCTCGATACGGGCGCGAATCGACGCCGTCGCCGCACAGGGCGACAGTTGGGAGATGCCCGAGCTTCTGCGCGTTCGCGGAGAGCTGCGGTCGAGGAGTGGTGACGTCTTGGAAGCAGATCGGGATTTGCTCGCCGCCACGGATCTGGCGGAACGGCAATCGGCCCTCTCATGGAAGCTGCGAGCCGCCATCAGTCGGGTGCGTCTCGCAGCGCAACCCAAGCCTAGGGCTCTGGCCGTCTCGGACCTGAAGCATACTTACGCTTGTTTCGTGGAAGGGTTTGACACGGCAGATCTTCGCGCCGCCCGGCATCTCCTGCAAGAGCCCTCGCCGACGGACCTCAGCTGTCGGCAACGATGACGACTAAATCTGATCTCAAGCGGTTTAAGCCAAGCTTGCCAACAAACGGTCCGCGGCTTTGAGATCGGCTGTATCAAAGCCCTCGGTGAATTCTGCGTATACCCGTTGCAGCAGCGCCCGTCCGGATTGGGCCTTTCCCCGGTCGGCCAACAGCTTTGCCAAGTCCGTCGCGGCGCGCAATTCCCATGCGCGCGCGCCCTGGCGGTGACTCAATTCGAGCGCCTGCATATAGCAGCGTTCTGCATCTTCGCTGCTTGGCTGCGGCATCGACAAGAATAGGCCGCCTTTGACGCGCAGCAATTCCGGCATGTGGTACATCTCGCCATTGGAGTCTACACGTCGAATGGTCTCGTCGATAAGGACCATAGCTTCCGTTGCCTGAGCAGCCGTCGCAAGCCCTTGCGCAAGCGACAAATTGAACTCTGTCAGCAGCAGTTCGTGACGCGTTGCGTGGATTGTCTCCAGAGCTGCCTTTAAGTTCCTGACCCCTTCCTTTGTATCGCCGCGGTGGATCGCGAGCTCCGCCTTGCGGCACCGTCCCACTGCCATAAGCGGTTCCATGGCATTGGCTTCGGCATGGGAGAATGACAGGTCGACGTGGTATTGGGCGCTGTCGAGATCACCGGCCCAACGAAAAATCGCCGCCGCGCCAATCAAGACGAGCGCCAGCGCTGCCGGATGCCCCCTGGCCTCTGAGGCCTTGACCGCCTCGCGCGCGTGCTCCAGCGCCTGAGTCGGGTAACCTTGCAGCCATAGTGTTCGCCCCAGTGCAATGCCCGCCCGATAGTGGCGATCGTAGCCAAGATAGATCGAACTGCGTTGGGATTGCGACAGCACCTGCATTAAACAATCGAGCTCTACACGTGAGCCACCAAGGTCGCCGGTCGCCTGCAGCGATCTGCCTAGAATGGAGTGGGCCAGCGCCATGATCGCTGGATCTCCGGAAGCATCAGCAATGGTTCGGCAGCGCTTCGCGTATTGAAGCGCAGTCCCGAAATTGCCTCTGCGGGAGTGGAACATGTGCTCCATGCCGAGCAACCCGGCTTGATTGACGACGTCACCGTGTTCTTCGGCAATCGCCAAGCTTCTGTTCAGGGCTTCGTTCGCTGAGTCGGTGTCTCCATACATCTGCATTGACGAAAGTCCGAGGCCCGCCTGGAGGTGCATCTCCTCAATGCCTCCAAGCGCAGCTTCGTCGAGGACTTGAATGGCGCGTTGCGACCAGCGGTGACATTCCGGTAACAGCGACATCGCCAGGAAAACCTGTACCGCGGCAGCTGCCAATCTAACACCGACTACTGCATTTCCGGTTGGACCGAAGCACCATTCAAGCGCAGCGCGGACATTGTTCATGCCGGCGAAATGGGATGCCCGTTCGATTCCACTCGACAAAGTCGACCATTCGCTTCCCTGCTGTTCGAGCCACTCTCTGCAATATGTCGCATGCCGCACAGCCAAGTCGGTAACATCGGCGTCGCTAATGTGGATGCCGAGAGCGTAGGCGCGCGTCGTGTCCAGAAGCCGGTAGCGCAACGTGGCTCCCAAGTGGCGCGCCGCAATCATCGACTTTGCGACAAGGCTATCGATGGCACTCAAAATGGCGGGCTGATCGAGGTCCGTGCCGGTCACGACTGCCAGCGCCGCATCGAGCGTAAAATTGCCCACGAACACGGCAAGCCGGCGGAGTACGGTGCGCTCCGTTTCGGAAAGTAGCCCGTAACTCCAATCGAGCGTAGCCTGCAGCGTCTTTTGCCGCGGTGGCGCAGTCCGCGGTCCAACCCACAGGAGGGTCAGCCGCTGGTCCAGCAGCGCCGCAGTCTGATGCACGCCGTAGGCTTCGACCCGTCGCGCCGCGAGCTCGATCGCGAGTGCCACACCGTCAAGCTTTCGGCACATGCGCACGACGACGGCCGTCTCCGCGTCGCTGAAGTCCAACCGGGCGCCGCTCGCCAGGGCGCGCTCGACGAACAGCTGGATCGCCGGAAATGTCCGGGCAACTGTCGAGGTAGGCGCCGCGTCGTCGGGCGGACACGCCAACGGGTCCAGCCGGTGGACATGCTCGCCTTCGACCTGAAGGGCCTCGCGGCTCGTCGCCAGGATATGAACGTTCGGTGCAGATGCAAAGATGGTCGAGGCGAGGACGGCCACTGCCTCGACCAGATGCTCGCAGGTGTCGAGGATTAGCAGAATTCGCTTGTCCCGTAGATAGGCTATCAGGCTCGGCGCTGCATCGCTGGATTGCACGGACAATCCTAGCAGCGAGGCGATGATGGTCCCCACCAGAGCGGGATCGCTCGTCATGCTGAGATCGACAAAGAGCACGGCGCCCGCAAAAGAATCCATCATTTGATGCCCGATCGCGATTGCAAGCGTTGTCTTGCCGACACCTCCGGAGCCGACGATCGTCACAAAGCGTGTCGCGTATAGCCGCGCCGGGAGCCTTCGAACGTCATCCTCGCGGTCGATCATTTCGGTGAGGCGACCAGGCAGGTTCGCATGCCGAAAAGCTGCTTGCGGAGGCTTTGGGGGTTGGCTCCCTTCGTCCGACCTCGAATCCGGCGCCACAAAGCGGTAGCCTCTTCCCGATTCCGTCGTGATATATCGAGCGCCGTCCTTTCCGTCGCCCAGCGCCTTGCGCAGGTTCGCGATGTGAAACCGGAGACTGCCTTCCTCTACGATGACATCGGGCCAAGCCTTCGCCAGCAAATCATTTTTGCTGATCAGCTCGTTGGGGCGTGACAACAGGATAACCAATATGTCGAAGGCCCTTGAGCTCAGCTCTACGGGAGCGCCGTCCCTTGTCAGCCGCCTCTCGCCGGTCAGCAGGCTGAAAGGGCCGAACGATATGATTTCTTGGCTTTGCACGACCGGCGTCATTTGGCGTAGTTGCCTCGTAGCTCACTGTTCCCGCTTGCATTTTTAGTTTAGGGGCGGGGTCCGCGCCATAGCAAATACTTTCGTTGGTGCACCGCCCTCGTCGGCGCAAATTGCAAAGCGTGAAGTGTATCGCCACTCGCAACAGCTAACGGCCGCTAACAACGCATAACGAGCAATTTCCCGCCTCCAGCACCAATGTCATGGCGCAGGAAGCGGACCAGCCAGCCTTGGCTCGGTCCGCGCGATGCAACCAAGCCAGGGAGATTTCACCATGCGCACGCGACCGGGTTCCGAAGTCATCGATCACGATCGGCGCCAGCTCTTGAGCACCGCCGCGATGGGAATCGCAGCTGCGGGCGCTGCCAGCCTTTTTCCTTCGTATCCGGCGCTCGCTGGAACGAGTGACGCAATCCGCCCCTTCCGTGTCAGCTTTCCGGAAGAGGCGCTGGTCGATCTGCGCCGGCGCATCAATGCGACAAACTGGCCTGAGCGGGAGACCGTTCCGGACCAGTCGCAAGGCGTGCAGCTCGCGACGATGCGGGAACTGGCGCACTATTGGGCGACGGATTACGACTGGCGCAAGATAGAGGCGCGGCTCAATGCCTTGCCGCAGTTCATCACCGAGATCGACGGGCTGGACATTTATTTCATCCACGTTCGTTCGAAGCATGAAGGTGCTTTGCCGCTCATCGTCACGCACGGATGGCCGGGTTCGATTATCGAGCAGTTGAAGATCATCGATCCTTTGACCAACCCCACAGCATACGGCGCGAGTGCGTCGGACGCCTTCCATTTGGTCATTCCGTCAATGCCGGGCTACGGCTTTTCAGGCAAGCCGACGGGTACTGGTTGGGGTCCCGAGCGGATGGCCCGCGCCTGGACAGAACTGATGAAGCGCCTCGGCTACACCAGCTACGTCGCCCAGGGCGGCGATTGGGGAGCGTTTGTCGTTGACCAGATGGGCTTGCAGGCCCCCGCGGGGCTGCTCGCCATCCACACCAATATGCCGGCCACGGTCCCTGTTGACGTCGACAAGGCTCTCGGGGCCGGCAGCCCACCGCCGGCCGATCTCTCGGCCGAGGAACGACGCGCCTACGAGCAGCTGGTCAGGACTTTCAAGCAAGTCGACTACGCGAGGCTGATGGCCTCACGTCCGCAGACCCTCTACGGCATCGCGGATTCACCCGTTGGCCTCGCGGCCTGGCTGCTCGATCATAATGATGCCGGCGGCCAGCCGGCCGTGGCGGTTGCTTCGGCCCTAAACCGGACCACGAGCGCTACAGGCGAACTGACGCGTGACGAGATCCTCGATAACATCACGCTTTACTGGCTGACGAAGACGGGGGTCTCTGCGTCCCGTCTCTATTGGGAATACAAGGGCGGATTCTTCAATGCGAAGGGCGTCGCAATCCCGGTGGCCGTGAGCGTTTTTCCCGGCGAGCAATATCAGGCGCCACGGAGCTGGACCGAACAGGCCTATCCCAAGCTCATCTATTACAACAAGGTCGAGAAAGGCGGGCACTTTGCCGCCTGGGAGCAACCGCAACTCTTTGCGCAAGAGGTCCGCGCGGGCTTCCGGTCCTTGCGCAAGGCGACATGACGGCGCGGCGCGCGCAAACGCGCGCGCCGAGTACCGTGCAACGCGATCAAACGGCCTCCAACCGCCGATATGGGGAATTTCTTCAGCCTATGCGCAACGTCGTGGCGCCGAAGCTGCCACTCAATACAGCGAGCCAGGAGAATTACCATGCGCATGCAATCAGGTTCCGAAGTCATCGATCAGGGCCGACGCCAGCTTTTGAGCACCGCCTCAATCGGACTCGCCGCCGCTGCCGCTATCAGCGTGTTTCCCTCATCCGCGGTCGCGGTCGCGCCGGGCGATGTGTTCCGCCCGTTCCGAATCAACATTGCAGAAGAGGACCTCATCGACCTTCGGCGACGCCTGGCGGCGACCCGATGGCCGGAGAAGGAGCCCGTAACCGATGACTCTCAGGGTGTACCACTGGCGATGCTCCAGGATCTCGTCAGCTACTGGCGGACGGACTACGACTGGCGCAAGGTCGAAGCGCGGCTCAACGCGCTGCCGCAGTTCATCACCGAAATCGACGGGCTCGAGATCCATTTCATTCACGTGCGCTCGAAGCACGACAACGCGCTGCCGATGATCGTCACCCATGGCTGGCCCGGCTCCGTGATCGAGCAGATGAAGATCATCGATCCCCTGACCAATCCGACCGCAAACGGCGGCAGCGCCGACGACGCCTTCCACCTCGTGATCCCGTCGATACCGGGCTATGGTTTCTCCGGCAAACCGACGACCACCGGCTGGAACCCGGTTCGCATCGCGCGCGCCTGGGTCGTGCTGATGAAGCAGCTCGGTTACAGGAAATTCGTCGCGCAAGGCGGCGACTGGGGTTCGCCAATCACAAATGAAATGGCCAAGCTCGGCGCGCCGGAATTGCTCGGCATTCACGTCAATTTGCCCGCCGTCGTTCCGCCCGAGATCTTCAAAGCAGTGGCGTCCGGCGATCCCGCTCCGGCAAATCTGTCGGAGGACGAGAAGCACGCCTTCGACCAACTCAAGATCCAATTCGGCAAGCGCCGCGCTTATGCGCAGATCATGGGGACGCGCCCGCAGACGCTGGCGGGGCTCACGGATTCGCCGGCCGGACTTGCGGCCTGGCTGCTCGATCATGGCGACGGCTATGCACAGCCGGCGTCGGCGATGCAATCGGCGGTGCTCGGGCGCGCGGTGAACGGACATCCCGCGGGCGCGTTGACGCGTGAAGACGTGCTCGACAACATCACGCTGTACTGGCTGACCAACACCGCGATCTCCTCGGCGCGGCTCTATTGGGAAAACAAGACCAACCTCTATCTGCCAGCGGGCGTCACGATCCCGGCCGCGGTGACTGCCTTTCCCGGCGAGAGTTTTGTGGCGCCGAAGAGCTGGGCTGAGAAGGCCTATCACAAGCTGATCTATTTCCATAAGGCCGAAGCCGGCGGACACTTCGCGGCATGGGAGCGGCCCGACATCTTCAGCAGAGAGGTTCGCGACGCTTTCCGGCCGCTGCGCAACACAATTTGAGAGCCACCTGGCGCGCATGCTGCGCGCGCCGCTCCGCCCATACCTAGAGGAGGGAACCGATGACCGACGTCAAGGAAACAACCAGGACAACCGCAATCGAGACGAAGAGCGAACGGACCGTCGACATGAAGCTCGAGGTCATCGTCATCCCTGTTTCGGATGTCGACCGCGCAAAGGCGTTTTACGCCAGCCTTGGATGGAGATTGGACGCCGACTTCGCATCCGGTGACGACTGGCGCGTGATCCAGTTCACGCCGCCTGGGTCGCCATCCTCGGTCATCTTTGGCAGGAATGTCACGGCGGCGGCGCCAGGCTCCGCCCGTGGATTGTACCTGATCGTGTCCGACATCGAGGCCGCCCGCAAGGACCTGCTCCAACGGGCGTCGAGGTCAGCGCGGCGTTTCACCCCGCTGCCGACGTGCACGCTGGAACGGACGAGCCCTATTTGTCGGGGCGGCTCCGGGTTCTCGGCCCGGATCCCGAGCGCGGGAGCTATCGTTCATACGCTTCGTTCAGCGATCCGGATGGAAATGGTTGGTTGTTCCAGGAGATCACCGCGCGATTGCCAGGACGCGTGGACGTCGACGACACCACCTTCACCTCGTCGACCGACCTCGCCGCAGCGCTCCGGCGCGCGGCGGCTGCGCATGGCGAGCACGAGAAGCAAACCGGCGGCCAGCACGATGTGAACTGGCCCGACTGGTACGCCGAGTACATCGTCCGCGAGCGGGCCGGCAAGGCGCTGCCGTCATAAGCCGCGGCGGAAGTCTCTACACGAGCTCCATAAGCAGGACGTTGGCGAAGGTGATGCGAGCCATAACAACGGCGGCGCCGATCGTAGGAAGCATTTTTGTGCAGCACGTGGCGCGCACCCAGCAGGCGGGAATCGAACGAGCCGACCAGCATCGTCGCGATCTCGGCGTCCCCGCGCGCGAGGCTGTTTAGGTGCGCGCCGGCCTTTGACGCGAGTGCGCCCTTCGGCAAGCACAGGCATCCGAGTGAAGAGATCCTTTGTTCTCGAGGGCGCGCCGGAGCATCGAGTCGAGGAGAAGCCGCCGGGTTTGCACCAAGACTACACGGTAGAGGAGGGAGCGGGTATGTCCAAACTTGCGATCATCGGGACAATTGAAGTCACGCCGGGGCGGAGGGATCGCCTCCTGCCCTTGCTCATGGCGCACCGCGCCCGTTCCTTGAAGGATGAACCTGGAACCCTGCAATTCGAAGTCTTGGCACCTCGCGAGGACGATACACGAGTGCTGATCTATGAAGTCTATCGGGACGACGCCGCATTCGAGGTGCATCGGAATGGACCATCCATCGCACGGTGGCGCGAAGAGACTGCCGGAATGGTCGTGAAGATTCACGGGACGTGGTGTGCACTCGTGGAATAGGGCGTGGAACGGCCGCGGCTCGCAACCACTAACGATCCCTAACAACCCATAACGGGCGATTTCCCCTTTTCTGCGCGAATATCATGCCCTGCCAACCGGACCAGCCGAGCCACCGCTCGGTCCACGCAATGCAAATGAAGATAGGGAGACCCACAATGGATACGCAAGCAGACTACGACATGACTGACGATCAAATCGTTGATTCGAGCTTCAAGGCGGTTATCAACGCCCCGATCGACAAGATCGACATTCCGGCTTGGTGCTTCGGTCTGTCGGAGCAGGAGTATCAGGGCTGTTCCCCCGCGCACATCGCCGCGGGATTCACGACGGCGCCAGACGGCAAGCGAATGTCCATCAACGTCGAAATCATTGGCGGCAGCCTGATGGTGCAGCACTACGTCGAGACCCTCGGCCGCAAAGACCACTTGATACTCGATTCCGTCTCCGACGTCTTCACGCCGAATGGACGAACAGCCATTCACGTGACGTGGGAGTTGAGCGTCAAGCAGATCGGCCCGGGGAAGTCTGAATTTACCAACCGGGTCAGGTCATACGCAACGGACGAGTTCAGGACGTTCCTCGCGCGGCAGGGCATCCCGTTCGATCAATTTCGCGCGCAGCGCCAACCCGCTTCGATCGCCCACAATCAAAGTGAAACGCCGCTGTTCGCAGCCAGCATCGAGCGGGCCGCGCTCAAGGAGTGACGTTACAGATCTCAATGTCGAGAGCCATATGACACCACCTTGCGTAGGATACTGGGAGAGCCGCGATGAAAGTAACATACAGCAGGCAGCATACCGCACTTCTGGTGATCGATCCGTTCAACGATTTCATTTCCGAGGGAGGCAAAGTCTGGGATCGCCTGAAGGCTGTTGCGGAAGCGAACGACTGCATTCCTCACATGCTGCAGGTCCTGAATGCCGCGCGAACGGCGGGGCTTCGCATCTTTTACGCGCCGCACCATCGATACCGTCCGGGCGATTATGAGACCTGGAAGTACGTTGCGCCCATTCAGAGGGCGGCCTGGTCCCGAAAGACCTTCGAGTACGGCACGTGGGGCGGCGAGTTCAGGAGCGAATTTGAGCCGCAACCTGGCGATATCGTAGCCCAGGAGCATTGGTGTTCCAGCGGCTTTGCCAACACCGATCTGGATCTGCAACTCAAGAGACACGGCATCCAGCAGATCATCGTCATCGGCCTCATCGCACATACCTGCGTCGAGGCCACCGTTCGCTTTGCCGCAGAGCTCGGCTACGACGTCACAATGGTGAAAGACGCGACGGCGAGTTACTCGGATAAGGAGATGCACGCCGCTCTCGACGTGAATATCCCGAACTACGCCAGCGCCGTCTTGACGGCAAATCAAATCGTGGAATCGCTCTCCTCTGTCCAAACCATGGAGAAGAGTGCGCCGTGAGTCTTGCCTGACGGGAGGGATCGCCGCAGCATTCCTCCCGCCGCCGACGCGCACGCTGGCATGAACGAGCCCGATCTGCTTGAGCGGCTTCGGGTCAGCAGTTTGGGTGACCGGCACGATGCAGGCTGACCGGCACTCATCGCCATTCCATCGTCGGGCGGGGCCCGCACCTCGCAACGGCTAACGACCTCTAACAACACATAACGAGCTATTTTTCGGCTTCGGGGCGAAGGTCGTCCGGCAGTTGAGGGGCAACTCGGTCAACACAGGTCACCGAAGCCAGGGAGATTCACGATGCGCTCGCTACAACGTTCGGAAGTCGTCAACCATGACCGACGTCAGCTCCTGGGCACGGCCGCGATGGGACTGGTTGTCGCAGGCGCCGCAAGTCTGCTTCCGTTCGGTGTGGCGCGGGCCGGATTGAGCGACGCGATCCGCCCGTTCCGTGTCAACGTCCCCGAAGAGGCGCTCGTTGACCTGCGCCGGCGCCTCGCCGCCACGCGCTGGCCGGACAAGGAGATCGTCACTGACCAGTCCCAGGGCGTGACGTTGACGACCATCCAGCAGCTCGCGAAGTATTGGCAGTCCGACTACGATTGGCGGAAGGTGGAGGCGCGGCTCAACGCCTTGCCGCAGTTCGTCACCGAGATCGACGGGGTCGACATTCATTTCATCCACGTTCGGTCGAAGCATGAGAATGCGCTGCCGATCATCGTCACGCATGGCTGGCCCGGCTCGATCATCGAGCAACTGAAGATCATCGATCCCTTGACCGATCCCACGGCGCATGGCGGCAGTGCATCGGATGCCTTCCACGTGGTGATCCCGTCGATCCCGGGCTACGGGTTTTCCGGCAAGCCGGCCACGCTTGGGTGGGACCCCGTCCGCGTCGCACGAGCGTGGATTGTGCTGATGAAGCGTCTCGGGTACGCGCGTTATGTGGCGCAAGGCGGCGATTGGGGCAATGCCGTCACCGAACAGATGGCGCTACAGACACCTCCGGAACTACTTGGCATTCACACCAATATGCCTGCGACCGTGCCGGCCGACATTGCAAAGGCACTGCAGCCCGGCGGCTCGCCGCCATCCGGCCTCTCCGCCGAGGAACTCCACGCCTACGACCAGCTCGACTCTTTCTACAAGCACGGCCTCGGCTACGCCATCGAGATGGCGAACCGGCCGCAGACGCTGCAGGGGATCGTGGATTCCCCTTCGGGCCTGGCGAGCTGGATCCTCGACCATGACGCGCGCAGCCAGGAGCTCATGGCGCGCGCCTTCGACGGACGTGCCGAAGGCCTGACGCGGGACGACATTCTCGACAACATCACGCTGTACTGGCTGACGAACACGGCGATCTCTTCGGCGCGTCTCTATTGGGAGAACAAGCTGGCCTTCTTCGAGCCGAAGCACGTCTCGATTCCGGTGGCCGTGAGCGTCTTTCCGGACGAGCTTTATGCGGCCCCGCGGAGCTGGGCGGAGCGGGCGTATCCCAAGCTCATCCACTACAACAAGCTCGACAAGGGTGGGCACTTCGCGGCCTGGGAGCAGCCCGCTGTGTTCAGCGCGGAGCTGCGCGCGGCGTTCAAGCCACTGCGCCAACTGATTTGAAGCGGACATGACGCGCACCGAAACGGTGCGCGTCCCATTAGGCCAGGGGAGCACGCCATGAATAGTCCCGAACGGGCACCAGCAACACGCCGGATCCAGCTCGAACGTCGCCTGCCGTCGTACTGGCGGGTGACTTTCGATCATCCGCCGCTCAACATCTTCGGCCCCGAGACGATCCCGCAACTCGACGAGATCGTCACGTCGCTCGAGATGGATCGGGATGTGAAGGTTGTTGTGTTTGACAGTGCGGTCGAGGACTTCTTCCTGACGCACTACGACTTCTTCGCGCCCCTCGCGGCATCAACGAGCCTGCCTCCGGGGTCGACGGGCCTTCAGGCGCTCCCCGACATACTGGCCCGTCTCAGCCGGGCTCCCGTCGCCTCCATCGCCTCGATCCGCGGGCGCGCCACCGGCGTGGGAAACGAGCTGGCGCTGGCGAGCGACATGCGTTTCGCGAGCCGCGAAAAGGGGATACTCTCGCAATGGGAGGTCGGCGCCGGCCTGGTGCCGGGTGGCGGACCAATGGCACGGCTGCCGCGCCTGATCGGCCGTGGCCGTGCGCTGGAAGTGCTGCTTGGCGCCGATGACATCGGCGGCGACCTCGCGGAGCGCTACGGCTATGTCAATCGATCGCTGCCGGACGTCGAACTCGACGGCTTCGTCGATGCGCTGGCAAGGCGGATCGCCTCATTCGACAAGCAGGCGATCGTCGACACCAAACGCCTGGTCAATGCCGCCAGCCTGCCGTCCGATGCAGACATCGCGCCCGAATGGGACGCCTTCCTGGAATCTGTTCAGCGTCCCGCCAGCCAGGCGCGGATCAAGGCGTTGCTGGAGCGCGGCTTCCACCATCCTGGCGATGTCGAGAACCGGCTTGGCTATCACATCGGCCAATTGGGCAATTGAAAGCAGGTTTGAACGAGGGCCCGCGCACCCGCGAGGCGCATGGGCCGTGACACCAAGGAGAGGACATATGGCCTTCACCATCAATGTTAATGGACAAGCCCACCAAGTCGATGTCGACGGCGACACGCCGCTGCTGTGGGTGCTGCGCGACGTGCTCGGCATGACTGGAACCAAGTTCGGCTGCGGCATGGCGCTGTGCGGCGCCTGCACCGTGCATATCGACGGCGTGGCCACGCGGTCGTGCATCACCACCGTCGACAGCATCGAAACGGCAAAGGTGACCACCATCGAGGCGGTCGGCGCGACGCCGGCAGGCGCACAGATCCAGAAAGCGTGGCTCGACCACGAGGTGGTCCAGTGCGGCTACTGCCAATCCGGACAGATCATGTCGGCGTCCGCGCTGCTCGCCAGCAAGCCGCAGCCGACCGATGCCGACATCGACGATGCCATGAGCGGCAACATCTGCCGCTGCGGCACCTACGTGCGGATCCGCGAGGCCATCAAGCTCGCCGCGCAGGCGAACAAGTAAGGAGACCGGCCATGATCTTCGATCGTATCGCGTCACGCAATGACGACACCAGCCTGTCCCGCCGCAGCTTCCTCGCGTCCGGCGCCGCCCTTGGCGGCGGCTTGGTGTTGAGCCTGAGCCTGCCGTTCGGCCGAAGCGACGCCGCCACGGCTGACGGTCTTGCGCCCAACGCCTTCATCCGCATCGGTAATGATGGCCAGGTCGTGCTGACCATGCCCTATGTCGAGATGGGGCAGGGCACCTACACCTCGATCCCGATGCTGATTGCTGAAGAACTCGAAGTCAGCCTGAAGCAGGTGCGCCTCGAACACGCGCCGCCCAACGAAAAGCTCTATGCCAACCCACTGCTCGGGGTGCAGGCGACGGGCAATTCGAACGCGATGCGCGGGGCCTGGAAGCCGATGCGTCAAGCGGGCGCGGCCGCCAGGACCATGCTGGTCGAAGCTGCGGCCAAGCGTTGGGGTGTCGATGAGAAGTCCTGCCAGGCGCAGGACGGTGCGGTGGTTCATGCAACCACCGGACGCCGCCTCACCTACGGTGAACTGGCCGCGGAGGCGGCCGCGCTGCCGGTACCGTCGAACGTCACGCTGAAATCGCCGGCCGATTTCAAGCTCATCGGGACGCGCGCAAAGCGGCTCGACGCACCCGGTAAGGTCAACGGCACTGCGACCTATGGCATCGACGCTCGGCCGGCGGGCGTGAAGATCGCGACGCTGACGCAATCGCCGGTGTTCGGCGGCCGCGTCAAGAGTGTGGACGATACGGCCGCGAAGGCGGTCAAGGGTGTGCGCCAGATCGTGCGGCTGGACGACGCGGTCGCGGTGGTGGCCGATCATATGGGTGCGGCGAAGAAGGGTCTCGCCGCGCTCAAGATCGAGTGGGACGAGGGCACCCATGCCGGGCTCGACACCCAAACCATCGCGCGTGAGCTCGATCAGGCGACGCTCGGTTCGGGCGCGGTGGCGCAGAACGTCGGCGATGCAGACAAGGCGATGGCAGGTGCCGCGACCAAGGTCGAGGCAAGCTATCAGGTGCCGTTCCTGGCCCATGCGACCATGGAGCCAATGAACTGCACGGTGCACTTTCGCAAAGATGAGTGCGAAATCTGGATCGGCAGCCAGGCGATGGCGCGGGTCCAGGCGCTGGCCGCGAAGGCCGCGGGTCTGCCGCAGGAGAAGGTCATTGTCCATAATCACCTGATCGGCGGCGGCTTCGGCCGGCGGCTCGAGGCTGATGGCGCGATCCGCGCGGTCGAGATCGCCAAGCAAGTCGATGGTCCCGTGAAGGTGGTGTGGACGCGCGAGGAAGATATCCAGCACGACATGTACCGTCCCTACTGGTTCGACCGCATTTCGGCCGGGTTGGACGCGCGGGGCAGGCCGGTGGCATGGAAGAACCGCTTCGCCGGCTCGTCGGTGATCGCGCGGTGGCTGCCTCCCGCCTTCAACAAGGGTCTCGATCCCGACTCGACCGAAGGCGCGATCGACCTGGTCTACGACCTGCCGAACTTCCATGTGGAGTTTGTGCGCGTGGAACCCCCTGGTATTCCGACGGCGTTCTGGCGCAGCGTCGGGCCGTCGCACAACGTCTTCGTCGCCGAAAGCTTTATCGACGAGCTCGCGTTGGCGACAAAGCAGGATCCGGTGGCCTATCGCCGCGCGCTGCTCGACAAATCGCCACGTGCAAAGGCCGTTCTCGATCTCGCTGCGGAAAAAGCCGGCTGGGGACAGAAGTTGCCGGAGCGCGTCGGGCGCGGTGTCTCGCTGCAAAACGTGTTCGGCAGCTACATGGCCCAGGTTGCCGAGGTGGACGTTGCAAAGGACGGCACGGTCCGCGTTCGTCGCGTTGTTTGCGCGATCGATTGCGGCACGGTCGTCAATCCGGATACGGTGCAGGCGCAAATCCAGAGCGGTGTCATCTTCGGCGCGACGGCCGCCCTCTATGGCGAGATCACGCTCAAGAACGGCCGTGTCGAACAGACGAACTTCGACACCTATCAGATGATCCGCATCAATGAGGCACCGGCAATCGAGGTCCACGTCGTCAAGAGTACCGAGCCGCCGGGCGGCTTGGGCGAGAACGGGACATCGGCGATTGTTCCCGCCATTGCCAATGCGATCTTTGCGGCAACGGGCAAGCGCCTGCGCAAGATGCCGGCCGATGCCAGCTTGCTGAAGGCATAGGCTCGCAACGTCGGAGGACTTCACAATGCGGCCCGATATGGTTCCAGGCACAGTCTTCCCCGACTATGAGCTCGCCGACCACACCGCAAAACGTCGAAAGCTGTCGGAGCTGCAGGGCGGGGATCCGATGATCCTCGTCCTCAGCCGCGGCGGCTTTTGTCCAAAGGACCGCCGGCAGTCGGAGGGGCTTGTCCAGCTCCATCGCGAAATGGAAGTCGGTTATTGCCGGCTGGTGACGATCAGCACCGACAACATCACAGAGACCAGCGAAAATCGCAGTGGCATCGGCGCGCATTGGCCGTTCCTCTCCGATCCGCGGCGCGTCGTCCAGAAGGACCTCGACATCGCTGAGTACACCGATCCCGTGCACAATCCCATGATTCCTCATGTGGTCGTGCTCGAGCCTGATCTCGTCATCCACAAGATCTACAACGGCTACTGGTTCTTCGGTCGGCCGACGATGGAAGAACTCCGTCAGGACCTGCGTGCCGTCACCAGGAAATGCCGGCCCGATTGGGATATCACCACGCCGGAGCTGAAGGCTGCGTGGCAGCAAGGCCGTAAGGACATTTTCTATCCTTACGGCAAACGCTTCACGCAAACTCTCGGTGAAGGGGAATAGCTTGCGCTGCCGGTAGTCTCGAAGGCGCGAGCATACCGAAAATTTGAACTCGATCACCGCCGCACCGAGACGCATCGAGATTAGCAATCGGGAGAAATATCATGATCGCAAAACTGACAGAGATTACCGGAGGCGAGGCGCGGAGCGGCGATGGATGCGCGATCGACGCACTGATCGATTTTTACAGAGCGTTCAATGCGCGTGATCTCGATGGACTTGCGGTCAACTGGGAGGAGGGAGACGCGCCCAGTATGGACAATCCGATAGGTGGTATCCGACGTGGTTGGCGGTCCATTAGTGAAGGCTATCTGAAGTTGTTCGGAGGGTCGGCAACGGTCCAGGTAGCCTTCCATGATTTTACCAGCCAGGGCGGGGAGAATTGGCATCTGTTCGTGGGTCGCGAAAAGGGCACGTGCATAACGCCTGACGTGAAGATGGATCTTCGATTCCGCACGACGCGATGGTTCACGCGGCGAGGCGGTATCTGGCGCCAACTCCATCACCACGGATCAATCGAGGAACCGGCGTTGCTTGCCGAGTACCAGAAAGCGATCTTCGGAGCGCCGTTGGCCGAGCCGTTATGAGCCGCTCCTGCGCTTATTCCGCTAACGGTTTGTGACGTCGGCAGCAACAGGGAGCCGAAACCGAAGTGTGTTCATCTCGCACGGCCTGCTGGAATGAAAGCTCCTTGCGCACGAATTTAGTGAGCGGCGGCGCTGGAAGCGCCAATTCGACGGAGGCGATCGTCGTGCTCTGACTGACCGGCAGTGGCCAAGCTATCTTTTTCCTCCGGATTTTTTGCTTACTCACTCTAACGAAGCAAATCTGGAGTTTCAGCCTCGGCAGGCATATCGCGCTGTAAAATAAGAAAAAACTGGCGCACCCGACACGATTCGAACGTGTGACCTTTGCCTTCGGAGCAAGATAACGTGCCCATCCGAAAAATGCGATAGGGCACGCTGTTCTACGCTATCCGGCTGAAGCGGCTGGATATTTCCAAGAACAGCAGCGACGTTCCTATCCGAAAACGCGCACGGATTTTCTCCCGCATGCTTACGCACTGCTTACGCGAGAGACCGTGCCCGGAAACGAAGGAATGTCATGGTCAAGATAACGAAGAGGGTTGTCGAGGCTGCGGAAGCCCAGGACAAGGACTACTTGATCTGGGACGACGAACTGCCAGGCTTCGGTCTCCGGGTCTTTAGTTCCGGCAAGCGCAGCTACGTTATCCAGTATCGAATAGGTGGTCGCTCACGTCGCTACACGATCGGACTTCACGGAGCCTGGGCGCCGGAGACTGCACGCCGAGAGGCGAAGGTGCAATTGGGGCGCGTCGCCGGCGGTGACGACCCCGTCGAGGATCGCCAGCTCAATCACAAGGCGATCACCGTGAAGGAGCTGTGTGCCCGCTATTTCGCTGATCTTCAGGCCGGTCTCATCCTGGGAAAGGGCGGGCGACCGAAGAAGGCCTCAACGATCGTCACCGATACTGGTCGAATTGAGCGTCACATCGTACCCCTCATAGGAATCCGGCGCGTCAAAGATCTCACCAAAAGCGACATCAACAAAGTCCTGAAGGACATCATGGCCGGAAAGACGCGGGTTTCGGTCAAGACCAAGAAGCTGCGCGGCAAGGCCATCGTTCGGGGCGGTGCTGGCACGGCTACCCGCACCGTTGGCCTTCTCGGCGGGATCCTCACCTATGCGGTCGAAGCTGGCATTATCGAAAGCAACCCGGCCCATGGCGTCCGCAAACCAAAAGACAAGGCGCGAAAGCGTCGGCTATCGGAGGCTGAGTACCGAATACTTGGTCGGATGCTACGCGACGCTGCCAAGCAGGAGAAGTTCGCCACGATTGTGGACATCGTTCGCCAGCTTGCGCTGACCGGCTGCCGCCGCAGCGAGATGATTGGCTTGAAATGGACGGAGGCGGACACCGAGTCGAGTTGCTTGCGATTGGACGACAGTAAGGAGGGAGAATCGATCCGTCCTATTGGCCTACCTGTCGTCGAATATCTCGAGCGACGTCGCACGGACGATGTTGGCACATACGTGTTTCCCGGGCAGGGCGAAGACAACGCGTTCGGCAGTTTTCCAAACCAGTGGAAGCATCTCGTCGAGGACTCACCTCTGTCCGACATTACTCCCCACGTCCTGCGCCACAGCTTCGCGAGCATCGCCAACGATCTCGGCTTTACCGAGGTGACCATCGCCGCGCTGGTGGGCCACGCAAAGGGTTCGGTGACAAGCAAGTACATCCATACACTCGACACAGCGCTGATCATGGCTGCGGACACAATCGCAGGCTACATTCAAGGGCTTCTTGACGGCATAGAATTTAAGCAGACAGCCTACGCGTTGGACCGCGATTCACGGAAGGCCGCCCTGGCGCGATTCCTGAAGAGCGCTTCGAGCGATGATCAAGAGCCGATCGAAGATGAGCACCGCTTGGCAGCCTAGGCTAGGTCGTGCCGATCACGACACGATTTCGTGTGAGGGTCCGACGAGCTGCGAGCGCCCCTCAATCGCGCTACTCTGAGTGCGCTCCAGGCCCGCGGCCTAATCATCCCAGACGCGTTCGCCGCAGTTGTCGCAGCGATATAGACGAGTGGTCTTCCCAGTTCTCGGCTCCAAGATGGGCGCCATCAGGCGGGGGAGGACCGTGCGGGTTGGACACCGAGAGCGAGAATCTTGTGTCGGTTGGAGCGGTAGCTGTTCTTGGTGATACGTGGTCAATTCCTCAAAACTCTCGAAGTAAGACGCTTAACGCCGCGGCGATTTGGATGAGATATCCCCTTTAGCCTGACGCGATTCTACGAGTCGGTGCCGCTGTAGGATCTCTGGGCCACATACGATTCGCAGCTTCGCGCCGTGATTGGTCGCGTCAGTCTGTGGGATTTGCGACCGGACCTCTGCGCCCTAAGCTCTCGAAGCCGTTCCGTTGCGAAGCCTAAAATTAGCTCAAAATTGGCAATGTTCCATCAGCGGACTGGTGCTACCCTGTGTCCAGGGGGTCTCAACAGTTGGCGATCTATCGAATACTCCAAAACTCAGCTCTCGCGCCCGAAGAGATCACGCGGCTTTCCGCAGCTTACGAACGGGCCCTGCGCATGGTCGGCGTGCAGGATCGTAGCGACCCTCTCACCGAACTGATCGCCAAGAAGATGATCGAGGTCGCTCAGACTGGCCTGAAGGACCCCGCTGAGATCTGCGTTCGGGTTCTCGAAGAATTGCGCCTGCCGAAAGGGTAGTTGCGCGGCAAACGGAAGTGGTGCGCTCGAACCGGTGGATCCTCCGGCCTATGGGGTCCTTGCCGGTGGATCGGGCGAGCCTAACTCGGCGGTGCTCGCTTTTCGTTGCCGAACACCTACCATTCGGACGATCTCGTCGGGATGATAGGGCTTCCTTAGGGTGAAGCTACCGGGAACGGGACGTGGTGTAACCGGCGAGAAGCCGGTGGCATAGATAACCGGCAGTTCGGACCGCCTCAGCGAAATGCACCTAGACCAATAATTCCCAGGGAATTCTGTCGGCTTTTCTAACCAACACGCTCCCCCGCTACCACGATCCTCGATTTTCTACGCTAACAGCGATCTTCCGCGATTTTTATGGATTGATGGTAGTGCCCGCGGGCAACGCTTCTCGTCCGTCGGCTCGTCTCGCACCGACCCAGCCAGGGACCCCTCTCGGACATTGGAGAATAGGCCCGAAAACAGCAGCGCTCGTCGGACGGCCGCGAGCCATTCCGGGGACGCGGCCAATCCGCGCGACGCGGCTGACATCGACCTTATGGCCGCCCGCGCCAATCAACGCGATTGATCGCCACCGGGTTTAGAACTGCGCGAAGGTAGCGTCTAACGCGGACTCCAGGTCTCGCGGAATTCCCGAGGCGTGACGCCGGAAATGCGGCGGAAAGCGCGCGCGAAGTGCGAAGGGTCGGCGTAGCCGGACGAAAGCGCAATATCGATGATCTTGGCTTCCGTACTGCGCAGTAGTTTGGCCGCGTGCTCAAATCGGGCCCGATCGAGCAGGTCTGAGTATGTCAGGCCGGCGCCTGACAGTTTGCGTTGAAAACTTCTGAGACTGATGCCGGCCATGTCCGCCATTTCCGCGACCGTCGGAGCGCCTTCGTCCAGGTAGGATGGCAACATTAATCTGAGCGAATTGATCATGTCGTTGCCCGAGGGCCCGGACTCGTCTTCGGGTGGACTCGGCAAGTGTTCATTTGCGAGCTTGGGCAGACTGAGGAGCGAAACGGGCACGTCGATCCACGATGCATCCTGATCCGACAGAAATCGCGTATGTGGCCAGAACGCCTTCGTTTCGCGACTGGGCCTATAGCGGGCCTCGAAGGCGATCGTCGCGGGCATCCAGTTCGGTCCGACGAACTGCCGAACGATGTGTATAGAAAGGACGTTCTGCAGCCAATGTGAGTGTTCAAGATGCCGCAGCCCCTCGGTGCCGCCCAGCCTGCTGCAAATCCTGATGTGATCGTCGTGGCGCGCCAGCCACATTTGCAGCTTGGTGTCTTCAAGTGGCGCCCATTTGCATAATTGCTGCAAAGCAGTGAACAGGGTTGGTGAATGACCAATTGACGCGCGCAGCTTTCCGCTCAGGTGACAAAATTGCAGCCGCTGGGAGGCGAGAAATCCGAAATCCGTGAGGCCTTGCGATCTCTGGGCCGCCTGCACAAACTGTAGCACCGGCAATAGCGGAACGTAGTGATCGGCTTTTTCTTCCAGGAATGCAGGAAGTCGGAATCTGCTCAGAAGTGTCGCCGTTGGGGCTCCAATCTCATTGTGAATATCGGCAAAAGGGATGAGGAATTGGCAACGCGCTAAAGGAATTCCACTCATGCCTTCCGACCCCGGGTCAACGCAGTGTCGGCGCCCAACCACTGCATAGCTAGCAAGCTCCAGTCGGGTTACGTCATTGCCTTTGTGTGCTGCACGGCAACCGAACGGCGCGCCGCGTAGGTATCCCTCATTATCTGATTTTGGCGGGTTATGGCCAGACGGTTGCAAGGATAGCGCGACTTAACGACGCTGCAAAGACTTCCACCCTTTCCGAGGCGCCGATGAAGCCCATCCATTTACCCTCCCAACGTGCGGAGCTAGCGGCGATCTTAGCTTCGCCAAAATCGCGATTGGCGCGAAATGGCCGGACTCGTCCCCTGATTGGCACGAAATAGCAACTAGAGCGTACCTCTCCCGGAGGAAGGAAGGCCAATGATGACGCTTCTTGCTGCGCTTCCGAGTTTTCTTGAATCAATCAGGTGCGCAATGAACAAGATTGGAATGTCTGCAGCTGCGATCGCGGCTTCGCTGATGGTGGGCGGCTACGCGGCTGCGGCGGATTTGTCGGCGGCGCCCGCCTATAAGGCGCCGGCTCCGGTTACTGCCGTCTACAATTGGACGGGATTCTATGTTGGCGGCAACGCCGGATATGGCTGGGGCAACCAGGACCCGTTGGTGCTGTTCTCCAACAGGTTCGACCGCGCTGGATTCGACATCAGTGGCGGCATGATCGGCGGCACGTTTGGCGGGCAGATTCAGCAGGGATATGTCGTGCTCGGCCTGGAAGGTGATCTGGACTGGGCCAACATCAAGGGCTCGTCCGTCGTAACACCCAGCATTCTCGGCGCCGGGCTGGGCGCCACGCTGAACACGTCGTCGAGCATCACCGCGCTGGGAACGGTGAGGGCGCGGCTCGGTATCGCGGTGGACAACGTGCTGCTCTACGCCACCGGCGGCGCAGCCTTCGTCAAGTCGACCGCCAGCGCATCGACCGTCGCCGGCGTACCCTGCGGCACGGCTGGCGTCCTGCCCGATTGCGCGGGCTCGTCCTGGCGTCCGGGCATCGCCGCGGGTCTCGGCGTGGAATATGGCTTCACGCCGAACTGGTCCGTGAAGGCCGAGTATCTCTACACGAAGGTCGTGGGCACTGGAGTCAGTACGGATGATCTCAATATCGTGCGTGGCGGCGTCAACTATCGGTTCTGAGCGGAGTTGCGTCGATGATCACATTCGGTCTCAAGACTGATGTGAATCAGCTCGCGGTTCGCGTCAATTACAAGTTCGGTGGTTGCTAATAGAGATAGGAGGTCGGCCGATATGGTCGGCCTCCATTCTTTCTCGTCATCCTTGGACCCCACTACCAATGGGTGCAATCACGTTGGATCAATCCCGTTCAACCCTCGACTTACGGCACTGGAGCAAGCAGACATGAAGCACGATCACATGAAACAGCATCGCATGCTGTTCCTCGCCGCCGCCTTGCTTACATTGTTCACTTTCGGCCTTGTTTCGCCCTCGCGCGCCGATACCTGCAGCGTCCGCGTCGTCTTCACCAAGGGTGGTTTCATTGTGGGCGTTGGCGGGGGGCATGGCGTATTGACCTGCCACGGCAAGCACTACCGCTTCGCGGTGTCGGGGATGAGCGTCGGCTTCACGATCGGCGCCTCTACGGCCCAACTCGTCGGTCACGCACTGAACGTGCGCAGCCCGGGCGATATCCAGGGCAGCTACTCCGCGATCGGCGCCAGCGGTGCGTTGGCGGCCGGAGCTGGCGGCGTGCAACTGCAAAACGAAAAGGGCGTGATCCTGCAGCTCGCCGGCGGCAAGCTTGGCGTCGAACTCTCAGCGGCGGTCGGTGGTGTAACGCTCAGGCTGGAGTGAGCGCGACTCGTTTTCGAGGGGAGGGCGCCATGACTGCTCAGCTTAATCCGGCTGCGCCACACGATCTGCCTACTTTCATCACGGCGCCCGGGCAAACAGATGTCCTTATGGTGGTCGTTGGCATCGTTCTGATTGCTGGCCGCGGAAGGTTGTAGCACGCGCGCGATAGCCAAGACACCGATCGGGCCGTTGATCTTGTGGTCGTGCCGGCGAGCTTGCTGAAAATCCCTGACGTGATCGTCTTGGCGCTCCAGCAACATTTGCAGATTGGCGTCTTCGAGCGCGCCCATTTGCGGACCCGGTGCAGGTATCCCAATTTTCTGATTTTGGCGGCTTATGGCCAGACGGCTGCAAGATAGCGCGCCTTAACGAGGCTTCAAATTGTTCCGCCCTTTGCGAGGCGCCGATGAAGCCCGCCGCGCGAAATGGCAATTTTTCTCGCGCGATCCCGCCATGTAAGGAATCGCATCAAGGCTCACAGGATATAAACATGTCTCGACTAAGTCCGGCTCTAAGATCTTACCTCTTGCTAAGCCTGTCGCTTGCTGTATCGCTGTTCACCGTTCCCGCCTTCGCGCAAATGCGGCCCGCCAGCCAGGAAGACGTCCTCGAACAGCCCGGCTCCGTCCCGACGGACGACGAAGAGCAGTTGCCGGCGATGTACCAGCACCAGATGGTGTTTTTTCGCTCGAACGAGACGCCGGGCACCATCATTGTCCACACTTCCGAGCGCTTCCTCTATATTGTCCAGGGCAATAATCGCGCGCTGCGCTACGGCATCGGCGTCGGCCGCGAAGGCTTTCAGTGGTCGGGGCTGAAGCGGATCGTCCGCAAGGCCGAGTGGCCGGACTGGACGCCGCCCGACGAGATGATCGCGCGCCAGCCCTATCTGCCGCGCTTCATGGCCGGCGGCCCCGGAAATCCGATGGGCGCCCGCGCACTTTATATTGGCGGCACCGTCTATCGAATTCACGGCACCAATCAGCCTCAGACCATCGGCTCCGCCGTGTCATCGGGTTGTTTTCGGCTGACAAATAAAGAGATCATGGATCTTTATGAGCGCGTCCCGGTCGGGACCAAGGTGATTGTGCGCCAGACGCCGGAAGTGAGCTAGTTGGGAAATAAGGGGCGACCATGACAAAGATTGCGAAACTTCTCACCTGCTGCGCGGCGGCGACGATCGTTCTTACCGGTGCCGCATCGGCGCAAACGCTGAAGAAAATACAGGATCGCGGCACCCTCGCTTGCGGCGTCAGCCAGGGTCTGCGGGGCTTCTCGCAACAGGACGCGGCCGGAAAGTGGTCGGGCGTCGACGTCGATTTCTGCCGCGCGCTGGCAGCGGCCATCTTCAACGATCCTTCGAAGGTCAGCTACACCCCACTCGACACGTCGAGCCGCTTTCAGGCGCTGCAATCGGGCGCGATCGACGTGCTCTCGCGCAACTCGACCTGGACAATGGCCCGCGAAACGTCGCTGCTGTTCGCCGGCGTCAATTATTATGACGGTCAGGGCTTTCTGATCCGCCGCGATGCCAAGATCGACACCGCGCTCGAGCTGGGAGGTAAGTCGGTCTGCACCCAGACGGGCACGACGACCGAGTTGAACCTGGCCGACTATTTCCACGTCAACGGCATGGCCTATACGCTGATGGGCTTCGCCACCGCCGAGGAATCGCTGAAGGCCTATAACGAAAAGAAATGCGACGTGCTGACCAGCGACGTGTCGCAACTCTATGCGTCACGGCTGCAGCTGTCCGATCCGGACAATCACGTCATCCTTCCCGAAGTGATCTCCAAGGATCCGCTTGGACCCGCCGTTCGCCAGGGTGACGACCAGTGGTTCAACACGGTCAAGTGGGTGCTTTTTGCGCTGATCAACGCCGAGGAGTTGGGCATCAAGGCGCAGAACGTCGACGACGCAGGAAAGTCGTCCAAGCCCGATATTCGCAGGCTGGTCGGCACCGAGGGCGCCTTCGGCGAGCAACTCGGGCTCACCAAGGATTGGGCGGCGCGCGCGATCAAGCAGGTCGGCAACTACGGCGAGATCTACGAACGTAACGTTGGCGGGCAATCCAAGCTCGGCATTCCGCGCGGACTCAACGCCTTGTGGACGGACGGCGGGATTCAGTATGCGCCGCCGATCCGGTGACTCATTCAACCGGCCATGGCGACAAACGATTTCTCAATTCTGGCCAAGGCCGTCGCCAGGATGGACAGCGCGGCCACCAGCTCGTGGAGTCCGACAAGCGTATTTCGGAATTGCGTTCACGGCTTAGCTGCCGCTACCGCCGGAGCCGCAGCCGTACCCTCATGCGCACAATGAAAATTCAGCCCATTGCATATTGGCCATAGCAGAGGCTGCACCGGCATCGACGATGCGATTGGCGCGAAATGGCCGGACGCGAGTTGGCGCGATAGCTAGGTGAAAGCCACGTTCGTGGTCGCCGACGACGGGGCAGCAATATCTCGAAAACGGCGTCCTCGTGGGCCGATTGCAAGCTTTACGCCAGAGCGAATCAACGAGTGCGGAGCAGAACCGATGAAGCGACGATTTTCCTGCGTATGGTTAGCCGGCGTCCTCGCCGTAGCACTCCCGGCCTCTCAATCCTGGGCGCAGGATGCCGAGAGGATCGTCAAAGCAATGTCGGACTATCTCGGCAGCGCAAAGACGATCGCGCTGACGTACGACACCGACATCGAGGTCATTACGCCTGACGTCCAGAAACTGCAGTTCACGAGTTCCGGCCAGGTCACGCTCAGCCGACCCGACAAACTACGCGCCACTCGCGTCGGTGGCTACGCCGATGTTGAACTCGTGTTCGACGGCAAAGCGCTGACTGTGTTGGGCAAGAACATCAATGCCTTCGCACAGGTGGAGGCATCGGGATCGATTGATCAACTCGTCCAACGATTGCGCGACGAATTCTCGGTTTCCCTTCCCGGCGCTGACCTCCTGCTGTCGCGTTCTTACGATGAGCTGATGATGGGCGTACTCGATGCAAAATACATCGGGCGCGGCGTGGTCGACGGCGTGGAATGCGAGCATCTTGCTTTCCGCAACGAGGATGCGGACTGGCAGCTCTGGGTGGAAGTCGGCGCCAGGCCGATTCCGCGGAAGTATGTCATCACCAGCAAGGCCGTCGCGGCGGCACCACAATACACTCTGCGCATCAAGGAGTTCCGCACCGACGCGCCGCAGGCTGCTGATGCGTTCGCATTCAAGGCGCCCGCCTCGGCCAAGAAAGTTTTGATCAATGCCTTGTCCGAGATCGACGAGATTCCAAACGGCACCATTCCCGGAGTGAAAAAATGAACCACGCGGCATATCGAGTCCTGCAATTCTGCGCTGTTGTTGTCGTCTTTGCGGCTGGCCTGCTCCTGCGGGACGGGGTTCCTGCAAAGAATTCGGCGTCGCTCGTGAGCAGCGCGTACGCGATCATCGGCCGGCCCGCGACGCCCCTGAGCTACGCTGGGGTCGCCCGCCGGACGACCCGCCGCGCCGTGACCGCGGGCGCGGTGGCAGCGGGCGCGGCGGTAGTCGCTCCGGTCGTTGTGGCTCCTACATGCGTTCAGGCCGTCGACGCGTACGGACGCGTCTACACACGATGCCCATGATCGCAACAAGACTCACGCCCGAAAACTCGGAGAGAATTCCCATGTATAGATCCGTGATCGTCGCAGCCGTGTTCTGCTGCTCAGTGCTGTCACCGGCAAGCGCGCAGACGGACCTGAGCGCGCATGCCGATTCCGACGGATATCTGGACGTTCAGAAATTGACGTGTGGTCAGCTTGCCGGCACCTGGCAGCAAGATGCAGACCTGCTCGCCACCTGGTACAGCGGCTGGTACAACGGTCTCGCTCGCAAGAGCAAGATGAATATCAAGCGAGCTAAAGAGGCCGAGCACGAGGTCATCGTCTACTGCAAGGCCAATCCGAACCAGAAGATCATCGAAGCGATTGCCGTCGTGTTCAAGGACATGCGCGCGAAGCTCGGAATCAAGATGAAGCCGTAGGCGTGGCCGGTAGGGGCAGGCCTATGACCACAGCCGGCGTCATGGTCTGGATTGCGGGCGGGACCTTCCGCATGGGCTCGGACCGGCACTATCCGGAGGAAGCGCCGGCGCACCCCGTCGCCGTGGACGGGTTCTGGATCGATCGGACGCCGGTGACGAACCGGCAGTTCAAGGAGTTCGTGCGGGCGACCAAATACGTCACATTCGCCGAGTTTCCACCCGATCCCAAAAACTATCCGGGCGCGCTGCCACACATGCTCTATGCGGGTTCGCTTGTCTTCCAGCCACCAGCGCGGATGCCCGATCTGAACGACTGGAGTCAGTGGTGGACCTTCCTGAAGGGGGCTGATTGGCGTCATCCGTATGGCCGCGGGAGCAATCTCAACGGACTCGATCACCATCCGGTCGTGCATGTGACATTTGCGGATGCGCTCGCCTACGCCAACTGGGCGGGGAAGGATCTGCCTACGGAAGCAGAGTGGGAATTTGCGGCGCGTGGAGGGCTCGATGGCGCCGAATTCGCCTGGGGCAACGAACTGACGCCAGGCGGCCGGCAGATGGCGAATACATGGCAGGGCAATTTCCCGCACCAAAACCTGAAAGCCGACGGCTACGAGCGCACTTCGCCGGTGGAAGCGTTCCCCTCGAATGGCTACGGCTTGTACGATATGATCGGCAATGTCTGGGAGTGGACCGGCGATTGGTACGCACCCAAACACGAAGCCGCCTCGGCAAAAGCGTGCTGCATTCCAGAAAATCCACGTGGTGGCCGGGAGGAGTCGAGCTATGACCCGTGCCAACCCGATATCAAAATTCCCCGCAAGGTGATCAAGGGCGGCTCGCATCTGTGCGCGCCGAATTATTGCCGCCGCTATCGCCCGGCCGCGCGCCACGCCGAGGCGATTGATACCTCAACGAGCCATCTCGGATTTCGATGCGTCCTACGCGAAAGGAAACCATCATGAGCGGCGATCAATCAGACAAGAAATCGCACGATAAGACGCAACAACATCGCGAGGGAATCAAGCGCCGCAATTTCCTGCTCGGCGGCACGTCACTGGTGGCAGCCGGCGCCGCGGCCGGAATTCTGCCTCCGGCCTCCGCGCAAGCCCAAGAGGTTCTGCCGTTTCCGCCCAAACCGTCCGGCAGCACCGCCAACCGGACGATGCAAGAGTCGGTCTACAGCCCGCGGCCGGCGGAGCGCCACCTGCCTGCCGATGCCCCCAACATTCTTATCGTTCTGATCGACGACGCCGGACCAGCGCTGCCCACGACCTTTGGCGGCGAGATCAACACGCCTACGCTGGACCGCATTCATAAAGGCGGGGTTTCCTTTAACCGGTTTCACACCACCGCGATGTGCTCGCCCACACGCGCCGCATTGCTGACGGGCCGAAACCATCACCGCGTCGGCAATGGACAGATCGCGGAGCTTGCGAACGACTGGGACGGCTATTCCGGTATCATGCCGAAGTCGAGCGCGACCGTGGCCGAGGTCCTCAAGAATTATGGCTATGCCACGTCCGCCTTCGGCAAGTGGCACAACACCCCGGCCGAGCAGACCACTGCCGCCGGTCCGTTCGATTATTGGCCGACCGGCTACGGCTTCGAGTATTTCTACGGCTTCCTGGCCGGCGAAGCCTCGCAATACGAACCGAATCTCGTACGCAACACCACGATCGTCCATCCGAACCCGCCGGCGCCGGGAAAGCAATATCACCTCAGCGAAGACCTCGCGGACGACGCCATCCACTGGATGCAGAATCACAAGGCGTTTCAGCCCGACAAACCATTCTTCATGTATTGGGCAAGCGGCGCCATCCATGGCCCTCACCACATCATGAAAGAGTGGGCGGACAAGTACAAAGGCAAGTTCGACGACGGCTGGGACAAATATCGCGAACGCGCCTTCAAACGCGCAAAGGAGATGGGCTGGATTCCGCAGAATGCGCAGCTCACGCCGCGGCCGGAATCACTGGCAGCCTGGGATAGCATCCCCGAGAGCGAGAAGCCGTTCCAGCGCCGGCTGATGGAGGTCGCCGCCGGCTTCGCCGAACATGTGGACGTGCAGGTCGGCCGGCTTGTCGATGAGGTCGAGCGCCTCGGCTATGGCGACAACACGCTGATCTTTTACGTCTGGGGCGACAATGGCTCGTCGGCTGAAGGCCAGAACGGTACCATCAGCGAATTGCTCGCGCAGAACGGCATCCCGAGCACCGTTCAACAGCACATCGATACGATGAACGCACTTGGCGGGCTTGACGTGCTCGGTTCGCCAAAGGCGGATAATATGTATCACGCCGGTTGGGCCTGGGCGGGTAGTTCACCCTACAAGGCAACCAAGCTTATCGCCTCGCATTTCGGCGGCACGCGCAACCCCATGGCGGTGCGCTGGCCGGCGAAGATCAAGCCGGATGCAAAGCCGCGTGCGCAATTCCACCACGTCAACGACATCGTCCCGACCATCTATGATATACTCAAGATCACGCCGCCGACCGTCGTGAACGGAATCCAGCAGGACCCGTTCGACGGCATCAGCCTTGCTTATGCGTTTGAGGATGCCAACGCAAAGGGGCGGAAGCAGACGCAGTACTTCGAGATCATGGGCAGCCGCGCCATCTATCACGACGGCTGGATGGCATCTGCATTCGGCCCGCGCGCGCCGTGGGTGCCGGGCACGCCGCCCGGCATCCAGGAGTGGACGCCCGACAAGGACAAGTGGGAACTCTACAACCTCGAGGAGGACTGGTCGCAGGCGACCGATCTTGCCGACAAGATGCCGGCAAAGCTCGACGACCTGAAGCAGATGTTCCTCGTTGAGGCGACCAGGAACAATGTCCTTCCAATTGGCGGCGGTCTCTGGATTCCTGCCTTGCATCCGGAGCTTCGCATTTCCACGCCCTACAAGGAATGGACGTTCGCCGGCACGATGAAGCGGATGCCCGAGTTCTGCGCGCCCGCTCTCGGCAACAAGAACAACCTAGTCACGATCGACGCGGACATTCCGGCCGACGCCAACGGCGTGCTTTACGCGCTCGGTGCGTTCTCCGCAGGCCTTACGACCTATATCAAGGATGGAATGCTTTGCTACGAGTACAATCTGTTCGAGATCCAGCGGACGCGGATTGCTTCAAAACAGAAACTCCCTACCGGCAAGGTGAGAATTGAGGTCGAAACCAGTTACGTGGTGCCAAAGCCCGGTGGTCCGTTAAGTGTGGCGCTGAAAGTCAACGGCGCGGTCGTAGCCAAGGGCCAGGTGCCGATCTCGGCTCCGCTTCTCTTCACCGCCAACGACTGCCTCGATATCGGCACCGACCTCGGCTCCCCGGTGTCGCTCGACTACTACGACAAGGCACCTTTCGCATTCAATGGAACGATCAACGAGGTGAAGGTGAAATATACCTAGGTCCCGACCCCGAAGTTCGCAATCATTGCCCAGCGGACCACTTTTGCGAACTTCGGGTTCAAAGGGACACCAGAATTATAGCTTGCTGGCTTGCCATTGCTGCCCGGGCCATCATGGCTCGAGCCCAAAACTGAAAAGGAAGCGTCATGAAGAAGTATTTGAAGGGAACGATATCGGCAGCCGTGAGGATCATGCATCCGAGAAAGCGTCTTTCGATCAAGTCTCTGACCGTCACAGGGCTCACGGCCAGCGTCCTGTTAGGGTTCGCAGGTGCCACTCTCAGTTCAGCACCGGCTAAGGCAGTGGTGTATTGCCAGTACATTGGTTATCCGCCCAGTTGCGTAGCAAGGGCTGGCGTCGTCCTCAGGCCTCGGCCCGTGGCACGTGCTACGGTCCGCGCTGGGACGGCTAGCCCGACCAATCTAAATGGCGGCGTCAATCGCGTCGGGGTGCGGCGGTAAAGGCTTGTTTTGCGGGCCGCGGGCCCCTTGCGGCAGCCCGAGCCCCAAATTCGTGACCCGCTACATCGTTATCATCGCCGTTCAACACCTCGATCGCGCCCATTCGACGCGATCTGGAGCGCGATGCTCGGCTATCGCGCTCTGTGTCGACTTCGAAAAGGCGCAAGTAGCATGCTTTACCAACATGACATGCTGACGCATGGACCTATCGCCGGTGTAACTGCGAAATCGTTAGTGACGTGAATACAGGGGAATTCGAATGAAGTTATCTTACGTGGCGCTCGTTTCCATTTTGGCATCGACCGTCGTCTCGGCCTTCGCTCAAGAGCTGCCGAAACAGAAATATTCTGCGAACGTGCCTTCATACATTCTCACCCCCGACACGGTTCAGACCCGCATCGGGACGCTGAAGTTCTTCGACGGCTTGCCGGACAAGGAGACGGTCGAGAAGGTTTACGACCAGCTTGATTTTGGCCGGGGGGTTGAGGCTTTCATGTCGGGCATGCCGGCGGCATCCGTTTACGCGCTATGCGAGGGCTTGAGCAGCGTCGGAGTCGAGCGCAATGGCGCCATCGGGATTACCGAAGATTTGATGGACGCGCGCTCCATATTCCTCACGCCGAATTCGACGACCGTCTATGTGTTTCAATGTCTCGACCTGAACAAAGGTCCGATGGTCGTGCAGGTTCCGCCCAAAGTGCTTGGACCGGCGGATGACGCCTACTTCCACTGGATCATCGACGTCGGCCTCACCGGGCCCGACAAGGGCAAGGGCGGCAAGTATCTGTTCGTTCCGCCCGGCTACAAGGGAGCTGTGCCGGATAGCGGCTACTTCGTTGCGCGGCCGAAGACCAACGGTGTTGTCATCTTCTATCGCGCCTTTGTCGAAAAGGGCGACATTGCCGGCGCGGTAAAGAGCGTCAAGGAAAATGCGCGTGTTTACCCGCTGTCGGCTACGGCCAAGCCACCGGCGCAGAAATTCGTCAACGCATCCGGCATGAAGTTCAACACGGTTCATGCCAACACCTTCCATTTTTATGAAGAACTCAATGCCGTGGTCCAGAATGAGCCGGTAGGATTTGCCGGACCGGAAACGATGGGTCTCTTTGCCGCGATCGGGATCAAGAAGGGCGAGCCATTCGCTCCGGGTGCCCGCATGAAGGCGATTCTCACGGACGCCGTTGCCGTCGCCAATGCCGCAGCGCGCGCCACCGTATTTGCGCCGCGGGATCCGCGCGTGAAGATTTATCCCGACCGCGAATGGGGAACGGCCTTTCCGGGCGGCAGCTATCAGTTCATGGACAACGGCGCCTACAACCTGGATGCACGGTCATTGTTTCATTATTACGCGACCGGGATTACGCCGGCGATGGCGGCAGCAAGACCCGGAAGCGGCTCCGCCTACGCGTATTCCGCCCGCGATTCCCAGGGCAGCTATCTCGAAGGCGGCAAGACCTACAAGATCACCTTGCCGGCGCCAGTCCCGGTCAATCAGTTCTGGTCTTTCACCGTTTACGACAATCAGACCCGCTCGATGCTGGAAACCAACCAGAAGCTCGCCGGTATCGACAGCAACCAGCCAAACATCAATAAGAATGCCGACGGCTCGGTCACGATCTGGTTCGGCCCGAAGGCGCCGGCTGGCCATGAAGGCAACTGGGTCGAAACCGTACCTGGCAAGGGATGGAATTCGCTCCTGCGGCTCTACGGACCGCTCGAACCATGGTTCAACAAGTCCTGGAAGCCCGGTGATTTTGAGCTGGCAAATTGACGACGCCTTGCCGGCGCTCCGTGAGGGCGCCGGCAAGAAGCCGCTGATTGTCCCCGTGCACGGCATCAGATCTTCGAAAAGCCGGCAACGAACCGAGCGCTCGTTGTGGATAGGATTCTAGCCAGCCGCAATTCCTTACGAAACCACCGCCAAGCTATTGAAACCACTGGAGGGTATTTTGAAGGTCTTGAAATCGTTGAATAATCAAACTGATTTTGATTCCGCCATTCGGAGGTTCGATCCCTCCCGCCCCAGCCATCCAGTGGCTCAACCTAAGAGAGTCTGCGCGTTCCGCGCGAATACCCTATCGCACTTGCCCAGTTTTCGGGGGCCGGCCAAAAAAGCACCGATCTGAAGAAAATGAGAGCTTCGATAGTTGTAAGGGTCCAGCGGGTTCGCACGTGGAGAACTCTGCCCCAAGCCCGCCCGAACCAAAGGAAATCCCCGGATTTACGACGATGAGCTTTTTCGCGTCACCTGTGGACAATTAAGCCCAGCTGCTTGATTCCGGCGAACTCGATGGGGTTGTTGGCTCTGTCCGCATTGTCCAATCGCCTGTTCTATTCTCTATGCTACCGAAGCGATCGGGGGTTTTGCCAAAAGCATTGCTCTGCGGTCATGAATCAGGTTTTCTAAGCGGTGAGCTACGACGTTCAGTGTCGCGGCGTCGACGGCTTTTTCATCGCCCGCCTCGGCCTTGAGGCGTTCGGCCTTCAAAATATTGTCTATCTCTTCCTCGATGCCTAAAAGTTCGCTGTCGGAGTTGACCGTACGAATCCGGCGCGCGAGGCCATAAAGGGTGTCGAGGGGCCCCTCCCGGAATTCGGGCTGCCCAATCCCCAAAAACTTCCAGGCGGCGGCGAGGACCGAAGCAATTCCTCCAAGGATCATCGGGCCTAGGTAAATGTAGTTGCCGTATTCATCCATGAAGCTCTGTGTTGTGGCGTTGTAGACAGCCAAAGCTCCAGGATGGACGGGAAGGTAGGCGTCCGCGTCAGTGCTGGGAGCTGTGATTTGGGCGAACAGGGGATTCTCCCGCAGTAGCTCCCTGCGTACTTTCAAGATGCTCTGAGTAAGACTTGTTGCAGCGTCGGCGCTGAGGCCCTTTCGTGCGACGAGATAGAGCGAAGTCCTCAAGGTTGTCTGGTCGTCATCGGGGACCGGAGGTGATCCGCGCAAGGTACCCTTTGGCACGTCGAAGCTTTCATAGGCGCGATTGGCCTCTGCGATTGCGGCGGCTGAGTCGATCGGGATCAGGACCGGAGTCGCCTTTGTGCCTTGCGGGAAAAAGCCCTTCACCAGCGTCAGATACTTCTCCGTCAGAGGGATCACCACAAGCAGGGCGCTGATCTGTTTTGATTGAACGGCTTGCCGAGCGTCCTGCAGGCTGAGGTTCTTGAAGACCGCCTTGTTGCGGGCAAGATCGTAGGCGTTATTCAACGCATCGACGACTTTGGCGTTTACCTCGCCTCCCAGCACACCAACGGTCCGGCCCTTGAGCTTGTCGATTCCATCGATCGATGAACCCGGGGGAGCGATGAGAAGTACCGTCACATGCGAAAGCACGACGATGGCCTGGGCCTGAGACAAGTCGCCGACATCGCCGCGGACAGCAGCGAGATCGACATTTCCGGCAGCGAATTGTTTGCCTGCTTCAATGGCGGTCCCGGTGTCGACGACCTTTAGCCGGACCGAGGCTCCGTCGGAGGCAAGCTGATTGGCGATCGTCGACATCGCGCTGGCCGCTTCTCCGTCGATCGAGCCGACCGCCAGCGTCAGCGTTACCGGACGATTGTACCAACGATATCCGTACAGCACCGCGGCGGTGCAGAGCAGGATCACGCCAAGCAGCGAGATAAGGCGGAGCCAGAAAGGCATTCTGATCGAAATCATAAAGACTGCCTCAATGCCTGAACAACTTTGCTTTTATCAAAAAATCCACGCGGCAGGGAATACGTCTGATCGATGCAGGTCAAGGGGGCCACGAAGTGCCGCCGATCCAAATCGACCATCCGCCGAAGTAAGCCGCGATGGCGAACTGCTGGGCGGTGTTTGCCCCGACGGCAGGCCCTCCGGTCGGAGCTCTCGCCGGCGAATATATTGGGGCGTCAGGTGACGTCTCCCTCGGCTAGGGCGTCGGCGTCAACGTCCTTGCCGGTGGCTCGGGACGGTCATTTGCGTTGCAGGCAGCTTCGGTAGAGGGCTCAGTAGCTATCAATGTGACCATCGGCCTTTCCGGGCTCCGACTGCGTCCGATCTATTGAATCGCCGCCGTCGGATCGCCGTTTGAAATTAGATTTCGGTGCAGGTGCTCGCGATATCGCAGCCGAAAGCACGGAAGAATTTCGCGAGGGGTCGTTGAAGACGACGTGAGTTTGCTTTCGGGCCTCGACCGGTTGCTGATGGCTTGGACGCCGCTCGTGATCCCGGAAACGCATAGCAGCCCGCTGAGAATCGGGAAGACGCCGGTGTCAACTGACCTCCCAAAGACCTGGTATGTGTCTTCGAGCTGCCAAAAAGGTGCGCAGAGCATCTGCGCAGCGACGTTAGAGACTGAGTGAGAGCTTCCCGACCGAGTGCGATGCTCGGAAATTTGCTCGCCAGAAGTTTGAAAGGATACATCGTGACCGCGGGCACTATCAATCCCTGCACACCGCGGCGGGCAATACCCTCGACGGTCGTTCACCATTGGTTTGCGCAAACGTCCGATCAGCCATTGGTCGAGCCGGCATCATTCGAGGACACCAAGGAGCCAGATTTTTCCGTAAGAGCTTGCCGCCAAATGCAGTGCGCTCGCGCTTTGGCATATCTTGCAAAGACCGGGCCTCAGGCGGTTGAGAAGGTCTGAGCCACGACATCGTAACCGAGAGCCTCATGGGAATGTGCCGCACGGCTCGTTTCCATGAGGGATGTGAACGGCAGCCGCCGTGCTCTCGTCGGTCGCCGTTCTCGTCAATGCCTTCGTCGCGGGGGCAGGCCAACAGTTGATTGCAGCGCATTGGCAAGACGCTCGAGCTCCAGGGTGTAGCAGTACAGACAAAATAGCGATGCCAGAAGCAGCGCGACCCGTGGAAGCAGAATGATCGCGCCTTCGCTTGAACTTAATTTGGGCGCGTGTCGAAGGAAGAATACGCTGAAGAGCGCCCCGCCAAAAATGAAACTGAGGCGGCTGGCAAATCCGAGAAGATGGCCAAGCGCGATACTGCGCCACTCCGGGATCTCAATGTTCCCCATGCGATACCAGTAGACGACTTGGAACGCGCAAAGCGCGACAGCGAGCAGACCCAGCTCCATCAAGGAAATCCGGTGCAACACGCCTAAATTGTCAATCACTGTCCGAAAGGCCCGGCCAATTTCAGCGAGGATGGCGAAAGCAGCCGCCGACTGGAGCGCCAGGCACATCAGATAGGAACGAGTCGGTCGTGGCTTCATGTGGGTCGGTCGTTCATTTTAGGTGTCATCTAGGAGGCATGATTTGATGTCGCACCCGGATGCTCACGTGCGAGCCGGATCACCGAGAGCGGCGTTAGGCGCCACGTTGAGTGTCAAGCTCCTTCATTCTGAACGCAGTGCATCTGCAGTCGACAACGACTTTTTTGCTTACTCGTTCAAATGAGACCGAAGCGGAATTTCGGTTCAGACGCGCGTACCGCTCTGTAAGATAAAGGAAAAGTGGCGCACCCGACACGATTCGAACGTGTGACCTTTGCCTTCGGAGGGCAGCGCTAAGCGACTGACTTAAATAACAATTTGAGATAGTTGCAGGTCCCCGCAACCACTTCTGTCATAACTCACTCACCGTCCCGGTCTAACCGCCGGGGCGGATTCCGGGAATCAGGGGTCGCGACGGCCTAGGTTCGGCTGCGCGCAGCACTATCGTTGGGGTTCATCGAGAGTGAAGGATATAGACGTCCTCTGGACAGAACCTTGCCTTTACTACGAATCTGAGGGGCGGACGTTCGAATCGTTTCGGGCGCGCCACCTAACCCCCTCAAGGACAATCGATTTCGAGAGCAGCCAAAAATGACCCAGACTAAAGTTTCCGTTTAGTCCGGGTTTTAGTCTGGGGATTTTTTTGAACGTAAAGCCTCGCTGATGGCGTCTCGGCTTGTCGCTGAAATGTCAGGAGAGCGATATGTCCGCGCCCTAGACTTAATCTTGCTAGGGCGCTCTTACCTCTCTACCAACAAGAATGCCCAACGTTTCCGGCGCTGCGAATTTTGAGGATTCAGGGTCAGAATCCAGATTCCCCAGCCGGCATTCTGGCGCATGATAAATATCAAATATATCAATAGCTTGCGGTTAGCACCGCAGCGTGCGTACCCAAGCGCGTACCCAGTGTTCGGCGACAGTATTATGGCGGTTGAGCAGGCGCCGTGTCACACTTGTTGCGACTCAAAGAAGACTTCATGCGAGTTGGGGGCAAATCGAAGTGTCACTGAAGCCGAAGGCTGCGCGACCACGGCGGCGCAAGCGCGAGGCCTTGGTTCATCAGCATCTGGAGAACGTCTCGCGGGATTTGTTGGAGCGCCACCCCGAGTTGGTCCGCGAGTTCATCGGACGCAACGCAGGCATCTACGCGCTCTACCGAAAAGGAAAATTGTACTACGTCGGCTTGGCTACGGCGTTGCGTGGTCGCCTCAAGGCACACGTCAAGAATCGGCACGGAAACTCGTGGGACAGCTTCTCTATCTACCTTACGATCAAGGACCAGCACCTCCGCGAGATTGAAGCTCTCCTATTACGCATTGCAAATCCGCCGGGTGCGAGACAGCGCGGCAAGCTTGCTCAATCCAACAATATGCGCAACCGAATTGCCCAAGCCATTCGGCGCAAGCAGAAGAGCGAAGTGACTTCGCTCTTTGGCGCCAGAGCGCGCGCGAACAAGATTGCGCAGAAGACCTCAGGCGTTGAAAGCGATCTAGTGCGGCTCTTGCCACAAGGTGCGCGCATCCGGGGAACGTTGAAGAAGTCGGTTTTCCGCGCCACAGTTCGACCTAACGGAACCGTGCGCTTCCGAGGAGCTACTTATCGCTCGCTGTCGCTCGCGGCCTATGCGGCTATCAAGCGCCCGACAAACGGATGGTGGTTTTGGCAAGTTGAGCGCGGGCGAAAGAATTGGGTGCGGCTTACAAAAATCCGTAAGGTCGGCACTCCAGTGTATATGAAGTAAATGTAGAGCATTCGAGGGGCAGCGTGGCTACAGACCTACAGGAATTTTCGCGAACGTTGTTCGCCGCGGCGGACCAGCTATGGACCAACAGTGCCCTTCGGCCAGACCAGTATGCGCAGCCGGTGCTGGCGCTGATAGCGTTGCGCCAAATGGAGGCCAAGTTTGAGGCCGTCCACGCGGAACTGGCGCCAAAATACAAGGGCCGACTGAAGCCCAACCCAGCGGACTACCAAGCCAAAGGAGCCATCTTCCTTCCCGAGAATGCGCGTTTCTCACGTCTTCTCGCGCTGCCAGGTACGGCGAAACTCGGCACCGAGTTGAACAATGCGATGAAGTCCATCGCTGATGCTAATCCCGATCTGGCCGGTGTGCTGCCACAAGGTTACGCAGGTTTGCCCAATGGCGTATTGCAGGAACTCCTGCGCCTCCTTGCTCCCCTGAAAATCGAAGGCGATGCTTACGGATTGATCTTCGAATACTTCATGGGTCAGTTCGCGTCTTCCTTTATGCAGAAGGGTGGTGAGTACTTCACGCCGGCCTCCATCGTGAAGTTGATAGTCGAGATCATCGAGCCCTATCACGGCGCGATTTTCGACCCGGCTTGTGGGTCAGGGGGCATGTTCGTGCACTCGGCGGACTTCGTTCGCCGGCACCGCAAGTCTCCCTCGAATGAGATTAGCCTCTACGGCATCGAAAAGATGTCGGACACTCTGCGGCTCTGCCGGATGAACCTTGCCGTGCATGGGCTGTCGGGCGACGTGCGCGAGGCCAACAGTTATTACGATGATCCGCACAAACTGATCGGGCGCTTTGACTTCGTCATGGCCAATCCGCCCTTCAATCAATCGGAAGTGGACCGGACGAAACTGGTTAACGATGCAGGTAAGGTCGATGCTCGCTTCCCGCTCGGGATACCTACCGTCAACAACGCGAACTACTTATGGATTAATCTTTTCTATGCTGCCCTTAACTCGAAAGGCCGCGCTGGCTTCGTCATGGCCAATAGCGCGTCTGATGCGGGCGGAAGTGAACGTGAGCTGCGCAAGAAGCTGATCGAGACAGGCGCAGTGGACGCCATCGTCGCCGTTGGCCCGAATATGTTCTTCACCGTGACACTTCCAGTCACCTTGTGGTTCCTCGATAAGGAGAAGGCCAAGAAGCCACGCGGCGACAAGGTGTTGTTTATCGATGCGCGACACCTGTACCGGCAAGTAACGCGGGCGCACCGTACGTTCGACCCGGACCATGTCGAGTTCCTTGGCAATATCGTTAGGCTATGGCGTCGCGAGAAAATCGAAACCGCAGCCGGAAGCGGGGCGCGCATGGCCGAGGCATTTCCTAACGGGTTGTATAGAGACGTGCCTGGCCTATGCAGGATTGCATCTCGCGATGAGATTGTCGGACAGGATTGGAGTCTTAACCCTGGGCGTTATGTCGGTGTCGCCCCGGGGCAAAGGCATGATGACGAAGAGTTCAAGGAGAAGCTGGAGGCGCTGCAGGAAGAGCTCGAAGGGCTCAATGCAGAGGCGGCGCAGTTGCAAGAAAGCATTGCGCAGAACGTAGCGGGGTTGCTTGGCGCATGAAATCGACACGTATGTTATCGGAGCTCTGTTCGCTTATCGTGGATTGCGAGCACAAGACGGCACCGTTGTCGGCCGAGGGCTACGCCTCAATCCGAACGCCGAACGTTGGACGTGGCCGGCTCAAGCTTGATGGCGTGAACCGGGTGGATGAGGCGACCTATGAGAGGTGGACTAGACGAGCAGTTCCGCAAGCGAGCGATCTCATCATTGCTCGTGAGGCTCCTGTTGGAAACGTAGCTATCATTCAGCCGGGTGAGCGGGTCTGTCTTGGACAAAGGACAGTCTTGGTTCGACCAGACGCAACGAAGGTCGATCCGGGCTATCTCTGCTACTATTTGCTGGGAGACTACGCGCAATCCAGATTTCAAGCGGCGGCTATTGGGGCGACCGTGCCGCATTTGAACATGAAGGACATCCGGAATCTTCCGGTGCCTTCACTTCCATCTCTTTCGATCCAAAGACGAATTGCATCTATCCTTGAAGGTTATGATGACCTCATTGAGGTGAACCGGCGCCGGATCAATCTGCTGGAAGAGATGGCGCGTCGGCTGTTTGAGGAGTGGTTCGTTCGCTTCCGCTTTCCGGCGCGCGATACCCACATGACCTATACTCCGGATGTACCTTTGCCTGACGGGTGGACTTTCGTTCCCCTGGGAGACGTCTGCGACGAAATAACTGACGGTTCGCACCACAGTCCACCATCGGTTGAAGACGGATACATGATGGCATCCGTGAAGGACATGCGTGACTGGGATTTTGATCTCTCTGAGTGCCGCAAGATTTCTGCAGGGGCCTACGAGGAGCTTGTAAGAAATGGCTGTCAACCATCGGTAGGCGATATCCTTGTCGCGAAGGATGGTGCGAACCTCAACAAGCACACGTTTTTGATCCGGAAGAAGCTGCCTCTCGTTCTTTTATCATCGATTGCTATCTTGCGGCCGCACAAGGATTTCGAACGAGAATATTTGGTCGCTCTGCTCAAATCCGAGGGAACGAGCGAGGCGATCAAACAAATGAAATCAGGTGCAGCAATCCCGCGTATCGTTCTCCGCGATTTCAAGAAACTTCCAATTCTCGTACCTCCTCGGTCACTTCGGCAGTCGTTTGATGCGTTGGCGGGTCCTATGCACGATTTCATCCGTAGTCTGTCTATGATCAACCTTCGGCTTGCGCAGGCGCGAGACCTTCTCCTTCCGCGCTTGGTCTCTGGTGAACTCTCAATCGCGGCTGCTGAACGAAAACTGGAGGCCGTCGCCTGATGGTCCCTCCCCAGAAGTCGCTCTCAGGCGCCATCACCAGCGAGGACGGGCTGGTGGAAACGCCGGGCATCGATCTGCTGGTGGAACTCGGCTGGACCCACGCTGATTTGTTCAATGAGGAGTTGGGGCCTTCGAACTCAACCGGCAGGCAATCGTTTCGTGAAGTTGTCCTGTCTACGCACCTCCGCTCTGCGCTTCACAAGTTAAATCCATCATTGCCAGATGAGGCCTTGCAGCAGGCCGAGTTGATCCTCACTACCGATCGCTCCGCGATGCTGCCGGTCGCCGCTAATCGCGAATTTTATCGCTTGCTGCGCGATGGCGTCGTCGTGCAAGTGCGCGCGCCCGACAGTTCGTTCAAGAATGAGCGCGTCGCAGTCATCGACTGGACCAACCCAACGGCCAACCACTTTTTCCTCGGCTCGCAGGTGTGGATCGAGAGCATCCTCTACAGCCGTCGACCGGACGCGATAGGCTTCGTCAATGGCATCCCGCTGCTACTAATCGAATGGAAGGACCTGACGCAGCCGGTTCAGGAAGCCTACGAGGCCAACCTGCGTGACTATCGCGACACCATCCCGCGGTTGTTCGATTTCAACGGCTTTGTCGTTCTCTCTAATGGACTTGAGGCCTTGATGGGCGCGAGCCATGCACCGTTTGATGCCTTCGCGTCTTGGAAGCGGTTGGAAGAAGACGGACCGGAGAGCGTTGCGCTGGAGACCCTATTACGGGCTACGTGCGAACCGGCTCACTTTCTCGATCTGGTCGAGAACTTTCTGCTATTCGAGGATGCGCGCGGAGGCCTGCGCAAGGTGGTCGCCAAGTATCATCAGGTTCTTGGTGTCAACAAGGCCATAGCGGCAGTGGAGCAGATCGGGGAGAACCGGGGCCGCCTCGGCGTCTTCTGGCACACCCAGGGCAGCGGCAAGAGCCTGTCGATGGCAATGTTTGCCGAAAAGGTGCTGCGGTGGCTCGGCGGCAACTGGACCTTCGTTATCATCACTGACCGGCAGGAGCTGGATGACCAGATCGCTGGGACATTCGCGTCGGTGGGGGCATTGACCAAGCCGGTCGAGGACTGTCAGGCCCAAAGCCGCGCCCACCTTCGGGGCTTGTTGGCGGGTCAGGAGCGGTACGTCTTCACTTTGATCCATAAATTCTCAACGGCCGACCGTGAGCCGATGCCAGTGCTCTCGGAGCGCGCCGATATCATCGTCATCACCGACGAGGCCCACCGCAGCCAATACGACCAGCTTGCTGCCAACATGCGCCGAGCGTTGCCGAATGCCGCCTTTATTGGGTTCACCGGGACGCCACTCATTGCTGGACAGGAACAGCGAACCCGAGAGGTGTTTGGCGATTACGTCTCAGTCTACAACTTTGCCCAGTCCATCGCAGACGGTGCGACGGTGCCGCTCTACTACGAGGCCCGAAAGCCAGAATTGCAGTTGGCTGCCGATGAATTGAAGGACGAGCTGGACGCGCTGCTCGACGAGGCCGCGCTGGACGGAGAGCAGGAGAAGAAGCTCCAGCAGACGTTTGGCAAGCAGTATCACCTCATCACGCGCAATGACCGGCTGGACGAGATCGCGACGGACCTCGTGCGCCACTTTTCGGCTCGCGGGTATCTGGGCAAGGCAATGTTTGTCGCGATCGACAAGGCAACCGCCGTCCGCATGTATGACAAGGTACGCGCAGCATGGACCAAGGAGCTGGCAGCCCGGGAGACGCAATTCGCCAAGGCCTCCGAGGCGGCGCGGCCAGGCTTGGCCGAGCGGCTCGATTGGATGCGCTCCGTAGACATGGCTGTTGTTGTCAGCCAGTCACAGAACGAAATCGATGACCTGAAGCAAAAGGGGCTAGACATCCTGCCTCATCGCGAGCGGATGCAGAAGGAAGACCTTGAGGCCAAGTTCAAGGACTCGAACGACCCGCTGCGGTTGGTGTTCGTTTGCGCGATGTGGATTACCGGCTTCGACGTGCCCACCTGTAGCACGGTCTATCTCGATAAGCCGATGAAGAACCATACGCTCATGCAGACCATTGCGCGGGCGAACCGCCGGGCGCCGGGGAAGAGCGCAGGCGTCATCGTTGACTATGTCGGTGTATTCCAAAACCTTCAGAAGGCACTGGCCATCTATGCCGCGAGGGGCAGTGACGGTACGCCAATCCGAGACAAGGACGAACTGGTCGCAGAACTGGAGAAGGCACTCACTGACGCCCGAGACTTCTGCAGCGCCTTCAATGTGGATGTGGATGCTATCTTCGCGGTGAAAGGGCTGGAGCGGACCAAGCTCATCGCGCAGGCGGTTGAAGCGCTTATAGCTCCCGATGAGCGCCGGCGTGGCTTCTTTCGAGTCGTGAGCACGACCGTGCGAGCCTATAAAGCGCTGCTGCCCGACGAACGCGCGGCTCCGTATCTCAAGCCGGTAGCCACCCTGCACGTTGTCGCCGAGGCCATTCGTGGCAAGCTCGGTCCCGTGGACATCTCCGCCGTGGCGGCCAAGATCGAAGTGCTGCTGGACGAGAAGATCGAGGGTGTTGCTATCACGGCGCCGATCATTGAAGGGGACGAGGCTGGCGGCCGCGTTGATCTGTCCGCTATCGACTTCGACAAGCTCGCCAAACTGTTTGCCTCCCGGCCTCGCACGGCCACCGAGAAATTGCGCACTGAGGTGGAGGCGAAGGTTCAAGATATGGCAGCCCGAAACCCCACGCGAGTTCACCTCGTCGAGAAGCTCGAGAAGCTGGTCGAGACCTATAACCTTGGCACTATCGACGTTGAGGCGTTCTTCGAGGCGCTGAAGGCGCTCACAGCCGAGATGAGCGACGAAGAGCGCCGCGCCGCCCGCGAAGGCCTCAGCGATGATGAGCTTGCCATCTTCGATCTTCTAACCAAGCCCGAACCAAAGCTTACCAAGGCGCAAGAGGTAGAGGTGAAGAAGGTCGCGCGTGACCTGCTGGAGAAGCTGCAGGAGCAACTCGCGGTGGCCGAATGGCGTGCGAAGCAGCAGACGAGGGCTGCTGTGCAGACGACCATCCGCTTTACTCTAAACGACCTGCCGGAGGAGCCCTATCCGGAGCCCGTCTGGAACGAGAAGGTTGACGCGGTTTGGGCGTTTATCTTTGCGCGACGGCAAGCACAGGCGCGCGGCGTATCAGCAATTCGCCCATGAAACTGGACAGCAAGGGGCCAGAAGGGGGAGGGCGAGCTTATTTTGCAGAGCTACCAAGGCGGGAGCTTCAATTCGCTGATTATCTGTGGTAGATGATCTGAATTGTTCTCTTGATGATTTTCATAAGGCCCCTCGGATGAAACGCCATTGCGTTTGCTTGGTCCTGCTGGTCTCCGCGAACTTCTTACCGTCGGTGGCATTCGGAGAGTGTGATCTCTCGACGTACGATCGAACTGCCCCGCGAGCAATCAGATCAGGGCTGGACAATGGCACGGCCCATTTTGAATGGGCTACCGACGTAGATACAGTCGACGGTCGCAGTTGGATTTGGCACTACTTTAAGAACCTCGATGCCAATCGGGGTCTTGGCTATAGATGGCCCAAGGCCAACCTTCGCCGTGCTTTGGGCAGTCCCTTGCAGCCGGGTAAGGTCGACTGCAACCAGTACTTCGTCAGTTCAAAATTTGGTACCGACGATAACGCGCCAATTACCTACGGAACGAGCGAAGCCGAGCAACGGGCCGCGGTGTACTCGGAGACAGCTACATCGGCGAGTGGACAGAGCACGCAAACCAACACGGCAGGACCAACTCAGGGTGAAACGGGTTCTGTCATCGAAACCTCTTACGCCACACGATCGGGCAGCACCGAGAACGTACGTGTCGCGATTTCGACCAGCGAAGGGGATAGTCCGGATTATCGTTGGAGGCTTCAAATACAACGGACGCCGAATGTGATCGTCGGTATATCGGGTGTCCTGAAGTTCCTCAATGACCAACAATTCAGGTCGCTGTTCGATCAATTCAGAGGGCAATCGGTGCAGGTCGACGGGATTGACCTGCAAAAGATGACTGGCCGTGACGAGAAAGAAGCGTTTGCTGGTCTATTTTCGGAAGCTGAACTCCCGGCCCACGCCAATCAAGTCTACTTCGTTGTGTTTGGCGACGGAGCTGCGAATGCAAAGGTGGTCATACCCGCGGCGGCATTGCGGCCTATTTCCACCGACCTCGTTCTGTTTGATCGCGAACGACGTCCGTTCTTTGCAACTACGCTGAGACTGCTCGCGCCGGATAACACGAGGTAGCGAATGGGTCTCACCATTACCGCACTGTTCGGGTTCGTTTCGGGCATGTTGAGTTATGGGCTTTTTGTCCCGTCCGATCTTAAACCGCTCACCCTCGTTGGTATCGCGGCATCTATTTCTGGCTACGCTCTTGGAAGCCAGGCGAGGGGCCTCCCCGGATGGGCCCGCGCTATGTTGATCATTGTTAGCGCCGCCGTGACGGTCACTTGCATCATTGCCTATGTCATCTACGTTCAGCGTGGAACGGGCGAGCTTGCGGACGTTATTTTGCTTGCGGGCTTGCTCTTTGGAGCTTTCTTCGCGTTGACTTTTCTGATGTCGCTGGCGGGAGTGTCGATCGAAAAGAGCTGGGGTGGAGGTAAGGGCGCCCATTGATTGCCGGTGCCCATGTGAAGCTCAGGTGAGTTGATCGTCTGGGCGCCTGCCGTTGCAGAAGAACTTCGGGTCTCTTTCCAGCGCCGCTTGGCACCACGCCCGGTGCGCCGCCTCGGCTGTCTTGAAGGTTCCGAGGTTCTTTCTCCGTCCCCCTCTAAGTCGTATGTCGGCACGGTAGCGGCCGGTTCCGCGATTATACGAAGCGCCCTTGAGTCCACTCACGCAATCAGACCGCACAATGCTGTTCATCCTGTTCTCGGAGACAGAGCACTCCCGCAGGTTCTCCAGCCTGTTGTCCAACCGGTCCCGATTGATATGGTCCAAGCGTCCTAAGGGCCAACGTCGGTGAGCTAAGGCCCACACGATGCGGTGCACGAGGTACAGACCGTTGTCGATCGATACTCTGCAGTAACCCTTGGCTCCGATGTTTCCTGCTGCTTCACTGTCAATCGGCGTTCAAATTTGACCCCTCATCGGCGTCCAATTTTGACCCCTTTGCGCGGCGGGCTTTGCTGGTAGCGCTCGTCTCGTCGGAGCTGGCCGGGATAGGCGCGGCTCACCAATCGCCGCTTTACTGCTCTTTCAAGGGGCGAACGCTCCTCGCTGCAAAAGACAAGTATTATCAATAAGCTAGAGCATCTAGGCGGCGTAGGGCACTCAGCGCCTCTATTTTTCATCTCGCGGTCGGCAAATGCGGTGAAAATCCGGACCTCCCGGTCACGACGAGTATCCGGCACACCCGCATTCCTTGATGGCGGAGCGGCGCAAGTCATCCCGGCGAAGTGAAACTGAAAGAAGCACACGAAGCCGCTGTTGGCATACTCAAGCTAAGCCCTAGGCAACCTTAGGTTATTGGTGAGGCGCACATCGACGATCTTGTTCATCAAGAAGACGATATCCGGACACGCGATCAAGTTTAGTCCGTCCCAGGCGCTCTGCACCTCGGCGATAGGCACCAATAGCCGGCCTCATTTTTCGGATGTTGGCCGTTCTCCGATGTAGCGTTCGCCGGATCAGTCAACACTGGCTAGCAAGTAGGTCGAGTGCCGTAGCTCCTGCCGCAAAACTGGCAAGTTAATCCCCGTGAAATGCGACCGGAAAGCCGAGCGAGTAGAGGGCCTTGCTTGTGCGGTTGTTCCGCGGCGGAAATTTATCGGGTAATGCCCATCCGACGAGCTCGCCAAGCGCACTCAGGCCCAGATGCTCGATTTTCCAGGTCTCGTCTGAGGTAGCCTCCCACAAACGGGAGGGTACGGTTTCATCCGTGCCCTCATAGAGAACGTGACTTATGACCTCGAGAACAGATGAGCCATTTTGAGAGCGACGGCTGAAAAGAAACCTCGCAAGTTCCCTTGTCTTTGTCGCCATGTCATACCGCGTGCCTCCCAGCAGATGAAGCGTCGCGTTAGAAACGCGTCGGGCATGATCCTGGATAGACCAAACTCTGTCGCAGACCGCTTCAAAGTCCTCCGCGGATAAGCCGAGCAGGCGATCTTGCGAGAGAGCGTCTCGAAGGAACGGCGCCCAGTCAAAGAGCATCCGATCTTCCTTCGACGGAGGGGCGGGCAGGTCACGCCACCAAGCCATAGCATTACGGACGGCCCGCGCTGGGTTATCCCGGTTCTCCTCATGCCTTTCGGCAAAATGGCTTCGGCGATCCTCGCCGATCACGTTGTTGTAATAGTAGGCATGAAGAAACTGGTCAGCCTGCGCGCCTTGCGAGACCCCGGCAGGCAACCAGGCTGGCCTATTTTCATCTTTCGAAACGTTTGCCCCGATGTCGCGTAAGATCTGGAGCGTCGCAAACCATTCGTCGAGAAAAGCCGTCTTCTGAGCGTCCTTGGCTGCTTTCGGAGCGACGGTGACCAGCCCGGGCCATTGTCTAACGCCAGCTGATCCTAGAAACCGCTTCCGATTATGCCGATCTTGCTCATCCAAGCGCAAGAGTTCTCTGGCGCGTTCTTCTATGGCCTTGAACAGTTCATTGGTGAGGGGAGAGGCGTGCTCGTCGACCCGCCGGAAAAAGTCGCTCAATTGCACATCCATCGCGGAGGCGATCATTTCGGACTCGTCGAAATAACATCCAGCTTCGATGTTTTTGTTCCACGCGGCGTCGGTCAAATTTGCCGAGCCAACGTAAGCACCCACGCCGTGCCACCAGATGACCTTTGCGTGGAAATGGGTAACAAGCTTGCAGACGAAATTCGGTGACCGTCGATCAAGGAAGGAACGCAGGATATCGACACGAACTGGAACAGCGTCGTCGAAGCGTCCCCAAAACCGGAGCGGTATGCTGTGTTTCCAGCACCATTCGAGGACTGGTGCAGCGTCAGTCGCATAGGCAACGGCGGCTTCCACTAATTCGGTGTCCCGCGCACAATTGTCCGGAATTTCTCGCAGATACTTGCCGTTGATTCCGTTCAGGATAAGCCGCATCGCTCCCTCAAAACTGGTGCCGTTGCCAGGCTAGAGCCGGCTTTCTAGATCGATGCCGGAGCTACGGCTTCTTGCTCGGCATCAGTGTTTCGCCATTAGCTAGTCGCGTGATCGGAAACGGGCGATCGGGCGGCTCTGTGAATGTCGCAACGGCAGAAGCCATGATCGATTGGAGTTCATCAGCAAAACCGGCCAGCTCCGCCGCAGATTTTCCGTCAAACTGCACGGTGGGCATGGGCATGGGATTTTCATTCCAATGCTCGAGCCAACAAATCAGCGGGCTCAACGGCAGATCGAGATAACGGAAAAGAATGTTGTCTTTCGGAATGCCGTCAAAGCGACTCTCGATGTAATCGCGCAATGCAAAATAGTGAATGCTTTGCGACGCTATTTCGGTCGTTGGTTGGTCTGGCGCGTCGCGCCGCCAGTGAGAGAGCTCATAGTAGTCCAGGTAGGCACTGAACCCGATCGCCAACACGTCGGTGAAGGGTCCGAATTGTCCATTGCGCTCGTCGATCTTCGTAAAGGTGGAATAGACTTCGATTTGGACGTGCGGCCGAACGGACAAGCTCATGAATTGATTGTCGTGCACGTTTGGTACTTCAGTACGGCGCAGATATTTGACGAACAATCGGCCGTTGGTTGTGAGTGGTGCGATGAACGTTGGACATTCGAGTTTCGCATAGAGAGACTCGTTGATATTTTCGGCGTCCATTTCGGCAAGATGGTGTTTGCTCAGTAGCGCAAAATACCGCGTTAGAAACGGGTACATCCTGCTGCGATCGAAAGTGTAGGTTATTGGTATTGCGCCCTCGCGTTCGCGCACAATTTTGCGGATACGGTCTGCGATTAGGCTTAGGTGAAATTGAAGTTTACTGCAAAGCCCCCATAATCCTTCAACGAAAAGATCCAGGGCTGTAAGTCGAATGGCGCCTGTGTCGCTGCCGTCCTCGTGAACAACGGACTCAAGTTCACGGCGAACATTGGCATACTGCTCGTCTGTGTAAACCGTAAGGTCGAAGCGGCCTTGCAGGTAAGTTTCAAATGCCTGATCGATTTTGTTTGCTTTGAGAAACGTGATGTATGCCTCCCCGAGGGGATCGTCGCCGCGCGATTCGACGTACTGCGTCACGTCGACCCAATACACGGCTGCATCCACTGGATGATGCACGAACAGGAACATCGGGATCGATAGGCCTCGCCAATAAGCGAGGTCATCTTTGTCCGGATAGAATTTGAAGGAATCGTTTGTCTCGGACCGGATGTAGCTTGCGCCAGATTTAACTTGAGCACCGACGATCTTGCCGGTCGGGAATTCGCCCAAAGCGATCTCAATCGTTCCGTCGATTCCGACGTCTTCTTCGAGCAAACTTCTCCAAATCAGGTCGAGCCTGTTGCAGGCGTCTTCAACCGCGATCACGCCTGCGCGCGCCTGCTTCGCGTTTCTAACACGCTTTCTCATTGGGCTGTCTGACCTGATGTGATGCGGAGACCCATGCTACGATTTGGGTTTCGCTTCGAGGTTGAGATTGACGCTATTGCAGGCGCAGCGCAGCGATGTCGGCTTTTGACGAGGCGTGACGTATAGCCACGCATCGCAATCCTTGCACTGGAAGCAATCGAGCAACTCGCGGAATGCTGCCGCGACAGGCTCGAAATCGCGCTTCCCGAAGTTCTCCCACTCGTTGTAGTGAACAGCCTTGTTGATTGCCCATTGCTCAACCGAGGAAGCCGCGTTCGAGGCTGATAGCTTTGCCTTGAGGGATGCCGCGTCCGCCTTGCCCTTGTCATTGTTCCACGACTGCGCCGCATCGGCGGCTTTCCCGCAGATGGCCTTGAAGCGCGCAAGCACGGGCGGAAGAAGGTCGTTGAGTTCGTAGCCGCCGTCGGCCCGGAAAATGACGGGGGCGCCGAGCTGGTCGGCTAGATTCCGGGAGACGTATTCCAGATGGCGCCGCAAGGTGGCAGCTGCGACACTGACCTTGTTCTTGGCCAGAGAAGCGGCAATTTCGTCCCATACCTCGACATTCGACTCGACGAGCGGTCCGGTCTCGATGCTCCAGCTGTGTAGGGCGAGGGACGTTTTTCCTGTCACGAGTCCGGCTGATTTCATTTGTTCGGCCCACGTCCGGTCGTGGGTCGTGATTACGAATTGCGTGTCCTTGAAATGTGTTTTGAGCAGCTTGCAGAATTGATACCGATGGCCAGAATCGACTGACATGACCACGTCGTCGAGCAGCGCAAAGGTAAACTGGTCACCGAACAGCCGTTTCATGAGAGCGAGATAGAGGCACACCCCCATGCTGTCTTGATGGCCTTCGCTGTGAAACGCGCCAGGCGGAAACAGGCCGCGTTCATAGAAATTTACCTCAAAATCGAGCTTCCCGGCGCTCGGTGAAAGCTTGGCTGTGAATTTCCCCTCATCATCCTCGTTGATCAGGCGATAGTAGGTGCTGAAGTCTCCTTGGACGTCGTCATAGAGAGCTTCCAGCTCGGCGTCCATTACGTCGCAATATGTGGCGTAAGCACAGGTTGCAGCGGCGACGGCGATGTCCGCCGCCTTGTCGGCGCGCATCGCCTCGCGATAATCGCTCAGCCGAATTTGTGCCGTTGTGAGGAACGTCTGGGCGTCAATCGTTGCGGATTGATCCGGCAAGTCGTTAATAGACTTCGTGAAGCCGTCGATTGCCTTGTCGAGTCCCTTCGGCGCTGTATGCCATCCCGCTCTTAGGACACTGTTAACGGCATAGAGACCATCGAGCGAACGTAGCTTGGGCAGGAGCTGCGAAAGCTCGCCGGACCAGCGATCCAGTAGCGGCCCTAATGTGGTATCCCCTTGTGAAGCCGCCAGCTTGCGCGCGTTTCCGAGCGTCGCGGCCCAGTTTGAAATGACGCCTTCAAGTGCATTGGCGCTGGCAAGCAGACCGTTCTGGACCCGTTGCGCCTCGTCTGATTTTTGCAGTTTGGTTGCAAGGTGATCTCGCAGATGGCGTTCGCTCTCCCAGGGGGAATCGCACAATGGACATTGAGTGCCATCGATCAACTCGATACCCTTCTGAACAAGTGTGCGGCGATGTAGTGAGGCGAGGAGCGCGGGATCGGCAGAAAGCGCGTCGAGCCCTTTGAGCAGTTCGCTTGTCTCTTGCTGGCCGGCATTGGGCAGCTGCTTAAGCTGGTCGTCCAGTGCGACAAGGTCGCGCAATGCCGATTGTTTGTTGAATTGCGGTGCTGGTGCACCGGAGGTGACGCCGGCATCAAGTTTGGTGTCCGGCCCGAGCTGACTGAGCGGAGGAAGGCCAAGGAGCTTACGTCGTGTATTGACCGCGGCGATCAATTCATCGGCCTTTAGGGCGGGAAGCTGGGCATGTGTGAGCAAGCTGTTTCTGCTTGATTGGACATGCCCGTCCGTCGTGCGCTTTGTAGCGTTGACGCGATTTTGCGCGGAGTTCAGCGCTGCCCTGGTCTCTCCGAGTTCCTCAAGCTTTAGGATCGCCTGAACTTCCTCGGCGCGGCGTGTCGGCTCGACCAGGATGAAGCGCAATATGTCGCGCCGCGAGAGAGCAATTTCGGGATGATCGGCGATTTGCTCGAAAGCCGCTTTGATCTCTGCATCGGCCGGGACGATTTTCGGCTTCCTGGGCGCGGAAATTGTGCGCGTGATCGTGGCGGACTTCTTGAGCGCGGGGAAATAGACTTTGAGTTTGACGAGCGCCGCGTCCGGGAACCGGGCCTGATCGACATGGGGACCGTGTTCGGCGATCGATAGGGTTTTGGTGCCGGTGCCGGACAAGCGGCTGATGCGGCCCGTTAAGCCGAATTCAATGGCGTCGATGACACCGCTTTTGCCGGATCCGTTCGGCCCGGAAATGGCAAACGACTTGTGAGCGAAGTCGATGTCAAGCTTGCGGATGCCACGCATTTCCTCGATGTGAGCGCTTTCAAGCTTGATCACTTGATGTCGCTCCCGGCGGGCGAGGAAAGGACTTTCACAAGGTCATCGGGCTTGATCTTCTTGCCAGTGGCGAAAAGCGCTTCAAGCTCTGCAATCTTGGCCTCATCAATCTCGGTCGTCTCACGTAGTTTAGCAAAGTATTTCGTCGCAATAATTTCTTGCAGTGTTGGCACGCGTGCCCCCTTATCGGTCCGGTTTGGCAATCACCGGTTGTGGGGACGTTAACGGAACGACCCGCCGATTTCCAGAGGGGGCCTATCATCACTTTGGCGGTTGGCTTCGAGCCCGTCCGCGGGACGAGTTCAGCGGTTAATTGGCACTAGGGTGGCGGCATCGCGGTCATAACGGTAGTCGACGATAGACCCATCCTTCAGGCGGTCGACCGCCTCTCCGATGGCGGAAGGCGGCAGCAAAAACCATTCGCGCGGGCGCACCTTCTTTCCAAAGCGGTCGGTAATCTCGATATCCAGCCGTGCCGGAGCGAAAAAATCGTGCAGCAGATGCTCAAGCCGGACGCGGTCGACGTTGTAGAGCGTATAGGTGGTGACCGGATGGACTGGGGCCATCAGAAATGTCGGGTCATCCTTCGCATTTTGGATGCGTACTTCCATCTTACCGGACGTGAAGCCGATCTTATGCAGCACTCCATCCAGCTTCCGGAAGAAGACGTAGAAGTTGAACTGCCACTTCGTGTTGACGGGGCTTGCGGAACTGGGCGCGCTCTTGTCGCGGAGGGCGCCGCACGAGCACGGCCCGAACCCACCATTTGAGCTACAGCGAGAAATGGCGTTTCGCTTGCGACTATCAGGCCCGATGGCGAGACATCAAGCGGTAAGCGCGCGGTTACGCGCCATTGTCGTGCGTTAACGATCTTATCTCGTGTGTTGCGGTGTCCGCCTCGAATGCCTGCTTCCCTTTTGCGGCCCACAGCGCTCGCGCATGTTCGCCCTGATCGCTTTTGAGCCTGTCGGCCATCCACAGTAGTGCGCCGAAAAAGGTAGCCCGGTCGTCGCCAGTCAGGTCCACGATACCGGCCTTGACGACCAGGCCGCCCAGTTCGATGAGGTGCCGCGTACGCTTGCGACGCTCGGCTTGCCACGCGCGCATATCATCCCGCGCCCTTGCCGCCTGATGACGGTCGTGGGCCGCCCGGTTGCGCCGGAGCGCCGCTAGCGTCACGGTCAGGTGCCGGAGTAGGTCGACGCGACCTTCCTTGAAAGAAAGCGGCCCCGCGTTTGGCCCATGCCTCCCTCTTTCCGGTTTCTTTTGTCTCGGCCAGCACGATCAGTGCGCCCGCCAGCTCCGCGACGCTTAACGCATCGGCGCCGGTGGCGATTACCAGTTCGCCAAGCTGCTGCACCTTGCGGCTCTTGAGGTCGCGCGCCTTGTCCCCAAGCGCCTTTAGTTCGGCATCGAAGTCCCGTGGCTTGCGCATCATCATCTCCCGGAGCGTTGATGAAGAAATGATAGTTCAACATCCCGCGTAATGCTGTAGGATCACCGGGACTGGCCGGGACGGGCTGGTCCCTTCCGAGATTTTTTCGAGGGAGGGCGCGCTTATACGTCGTGCCGACGTACGCTTCGCTGTGTAGATGATCTGGTCGCGATGGCGATCTATCATCTTCACGTCAAGGTCATTGGCCGCAAATCCGGCTCAAGCGCGGTGGCGTCAGCCGCCTACCGTTCGGGCTCGCGGCTGCGCGACGAGCGCTTGGACCGCAGCCATGACTTTTCTGGCAAGCGCGGCGTCGTCCATTCCGAGGTGATGCTGCCGGAGAACGCGCCAGAGGCATGGAGCGACCGCGAACGGCTCTGGAACGATGTCGAGGCCTTCGAAATCCGCAAGGACGCTCAGCTTGCCCGCGAGGTGGAGTTCGCCATCCCGCGCGAGATGACACAGGCTCAGGGGATCGAGCTTGCCCGCGACTTCGCTCGGGCCGAATTCGTCGAGCGGGGCATGATCGCCGATCTCAACGTGCATTGGGACGTGACCGAGGACGGCATGCCCAAACCGCACGCCCATGTCATGCTCACCATGCGCGCGGTGGACGAGAACGGCTTTGGCCAAAAGGTGCGGGATTGGAACCGCACGGAGATGGTCGAGCGCTGGCGCGAACGCTGGGCGGAGATCGCCAATGAGCGTCTCGCCGAACTCGACATCGACGCGCGGATCGACCATCGCAGTCTGGAAGCGCAGGGTATCGCACTAGAGCCGCAAAGCCAGATCGGCGCACCCGCTAAACGCATTGAGGACCGCGGCATCGAGGGCGAAGGCAGCGAGGCCGATCGCGCCGAGATGCACCGCGAGATCGCGCGCAGCAATGGCGCGCAGATCATCGCCGATCCCTCCATTGGGTTAGACGCTATCACCCGGCAACAATCGACCTTCACACGCCGCGACATTGCGAAATTCGCGCACCGGCACAGCGACGGGATCGACCAGTTCAACGAGGTCATGAGTGCGATGCGTAGCGCAACTGGTCTGGTCGAACTCGGCAACGACGGTCGCGGCGAGGATCGCTTCACCACCCGCGAGATGATTGAGGCCGAACAGCGCCTGCACCGCGCGGCCGAACTCATGGCGGAACGGGAATGCCATGGGACGCGGGACGCGGACCGCGAGGCCGCTTTGGCACGCGCGGAAGCGCGCGGTCTTGTCCTTTCCGGCGAACAAGCCGAGGCGCTGGCGCATATCACCGATGGGCGCGATCTCGGCGTTGTCGTCGGCCATGCCGGCACCGGCAAGAGCGCGATGCTGGGCGTGGCGCGGGAGGCCTGGGAAGCGGTGGGCTATGAGGTCCGGGGCGTGGCGCTGTCCGGCATTGCGGCGGAAAATCTCGAAAGCGGGTCGGGCATTGTGTCACGCACCATCGCCAGCATGGAGCATGGCTGGGGACAGGGCCGCGACCTGCTCACGTCGCGCGATGTGCTGGTGATCGACGAGGCGGGTATGGTCGGGACGCGCCAGCTGGAGCGCGTGCTATCCCATGCTGCCGAGGCTGGCGCCAAGGTCGTGCTGGTCGGCGATCCGCAACAACTGCAAGCTATCGAGGCGGGCGCGGCCTTCCGCTCGATTCACGAACGTCACGGCGGCGCGGAAATCGGCGAAGTGCACCGCCAGCGAGAGGACTGGCAGCGGGGCGCCACGCGCGATCTCGCCAGTGGCAAAACCGGTCATGCGCTTGAGGCCTATCGCTCCAGGGGCATGGTGCATGAGGCCCAGACCCGCGAGCAGGCGCGGGACGATTTGATCGACCGCTGGGACCACGACCGGCAGGCGTCGCCCGACAAGAGCCGGATCATCCTTACCCACACCAACGACGAAGTCCGCGCACTGAATGAGGCGGCGCGCGAGCGGATGCGGGCCGCCGGCGATCTGGGGGATGACGTCCGCCTGACCGTCGAACGCGGCGCGAGAAATTTCGCCAGCGGGGATCGCGTCATGTTCCTGCAGAACGAGCGCGGCCTTGGCGTGAAGAACGGCACGCTCGGATCTATCGAGCAGGTCGGCAGGCAATCGATATCCGTGCAGACAGACGATGGCCGATCCGTGAAGTTCGACCTGAAAGACTACAACAAGATCGACCACGGCTATGCCGCGACCATCCACAAGGCGCAGGGCATGACGGTGGACCGCGCCCACGTGCTGGCGACGCCCGGCATGGACGCCCATGGCAGCTATGTCGCCTTGTCACGGCACCGCGACGGCGTGGACCTGCATTATGGCCGCGATGACTTTGCGGGTCGGGACCGGCTTGTCCGCACGCTGTCGCGCGACCGGTCCAAGGACATGGCCTCGGACTACGACCGTGCCGATCCGGTAAAGAGCTATGCCGAGCGGCGCGGGATCACCTTCCGCGAGCGCGTGGCCGAGATCGTGCGCAATGTCGTGCCCGAGAAGGTACGCAACATGTTCGACGGCCTTCGCTCTCCTTCAGATATGCCCGACCCGGATGGTGGACGGAGGCCGGAGCGGGAAACGCCGGAAAGGGAACGGAGCGGTACGGCAGCCGCGCGGCGTGAAACCGAAGCGCCGGAAAGGAAGATGGCGGAAGACCCGGATAGGGAAATGCGCCGGTTGCGTACCCGCGCGCTCGTGCGTCATGCCGGCGCCGTGGATGCGATCTTCGAGGCGCAGGAGATGGGCGGCAAGGCCAGTCCCGAGCAGGTGAAAGAACTACAAAAGGCCCGCCGGGTCTTCGAGGAGGTGCGGCCTCACGGCTCGCGCGATGCCGAAGCCGCCTACAAGAAGAACCCGGAACTTGCCCGCGAGGCGGCTGGCGGCCGGGTCAACCGCGCCATCCGCGCGCTCCAGCTCGAGACCGAACTGCGCATCGCCCCTAGCCGCCGCGCCGACCGCTTCGTGGAGGACTGGCAGAGGCTCGACCAAGCCAGCCTGCGCCAGTATCAGGCGGGCGATTTCTCCGGCTACAGGGCCACGCGCTCGGCGATGGGCGACATGGCAAGAAGCCTCGAACGCGATCCGCAACTGGAATCGCTCCTCGACAATCGCAAGCGGGAGCTCGGCATCGCGTTCGAGTCAGGCCGCCGGCTCGGCCTCGAACTCGCCTTCTCCCACTGCATCGACCTCGGTAGAGGCCGCGGCATCGGAATCTGATCCATCCTATTTTCCGCCGTTTCTACGCCACAGTACGACGCCGTGAAAAACGCTCTTGCGCGCGCAACTGCTTGCTCTGTGTAGATCAGGAGCAGTCAGCAGGAGGCAGCGCAGCCATGCGCGAACCAGACCGGATCGTCCGCCTGAAAACCGTCCTTGCCCGTACCGGCCTGTCCCGATCCACCATCTACCGCAAGATCGGCGAAGGCACATTCCCGGCCCAACTCAGGATCAGCGTCAACGGCGCAGGCTGGCGGGAATCCGATATCAACCGATGGATCGCCGATCCCGCGGCGTGGCGTCCGACATGCCTGTCCGGTTCTCACCCAAACGGAGACTGACATGATGGACCAGCAACTCCGTTGCGCGCATCAAGCGACGCAGCAAATACTGGGGCCAGACTGCACCCAATCAATGGTTCGATGTAGGTGTCGTAGAGGACATAGGCTATCGCCTTAGAGGCAACAACAATAACTACCGATTGGACGACGTAATTATCGGCGTGCGTCTAGCCAATGGCTGCATCGTCGATCTCGCCAACGGCAAGACTAGGACGCGGACTTATTAAGGCGCAGCCATAGCCTGATTGACGCGAACAAATGCGAGGTAGTTCGCGGCGAGCCTCTCGTAGCGCGTCGCCGCCCGACGGCATTGTTTGATCTTGTTGAAGAACCGCTCGACCTGGTTGCGAGCACGATAGGGGCTAAAGCAGAGTATCGCTCCGGCGAGGGCCGCCTTGCGCGCTGAGGACGGAGGATGAAGACATAGGCGTATGACTGACCATACGCCTATTTCGAAGGTCTCCCGATTGGAAGTAGTTTCGA